>CASELB010000016.1 GCA_949288685.1 uncultured bacterium | reverse complement strand
CATAAGTTTTATCCTATTATATAATAAAAGAAAATAGTGATGGAAGAGAAGTGGATATATTATGGCAAAAAAGAATATAATTGCATTGGCAGTTACTGCCGATAGAGGCTTAGAAGCTGCTGAAATGGACAGTACAACCGGTTCCATTATTAAATATGCGCACAGGGATTTAGATGTTGTAACGCTTAAGTCAGTAATACCGGATATGGATGTGTTCAAAGAACTCTTATCCGAAGTACTTGCTGAAATTGGTGCACAAAGAGGCGCAAGTATTATAATGACTTTACCGACTGTTGCTATGGGTGTCGGTAACTATATGGCGTCACAAAACGATGAAACTATAGTACAACTTGTTTCTAACGATTTAACAGAAAAAGATTTGGTATTTAGAGATAATGATCCGCTTGTTGTTACTACAGGTTTGAGCGTAACTATTCAATCAAAAGTAGTTGCATATACTGCAGCCGTTTATTCTGTCATTCAGGAAGCATCAAGAATTGTAACCGATTTAGGATACAAGGTTGAGGCAATTGATGTTTCTGTTGCTTCAATATTCCGTGCGCTCATAAGCACCGGGAAAGTCCAGGCTCAACAGGATACAACCTGGTTAATGCTGCTGGTTGATAATCATGCTGCAAGGTTACTTGCCTTAAACGGTACAAACCTCGTTGAATATAAAGAAGAACAACTAATGTATGATTACGCGGATACAGCAGCTAACTGTGATATGGTTGCATCTACGATGGCATCATATATTGAAAAAGTACCTGCAAAATATTTATTTATAGTATCCAGAACGGATAATGTTTCTGCAGAAATGCTGGCTTCTAAAATAAAATACAACAACGCTGTTATATTCCTTGAAGCAAATGCTTTCTCTAAAGAAACATTTGCAGATGCTCCTGATTTATCGGAAGAAGATGCTAAAAATATTTCGTTAGATTTAATAGGTTCTTGTCTGTACGGAGAACGTTACTTACATTTCAATTTGTTCTGCGAAGAACTCGGTGATGTATACTGGGCACAACAGCCGCCGCAATTTAAATTTAACGGACAAACTATAATTCTTTCTAATGAATTCTTAACAAAATGGTGTATAATTCTTTTATTAATCATTTTAATACCTGCTGCAGGTTCGTATTTCTATTTTAATAGTGAATACAATAAAATAAATGCAGACTATGAAGCAGCACAATCAAAATTAAAACAAACAGAAGAACAAATTAAAAAATATGAAGGTTTGGTTTCAGCAGATGTATTCTCCGAACAGGATGAAATTCGTATCGGTGTAGTTAAAAATACGGCATTCTATAACTATATTGATTTACTTGGTCGCGAAATGCCTGCTAAACTATGGCTTACAACCTTCACCATCAATGACGACTACATTAATATGGAAGGTCGCGCCGATAGCATTGACAGTATTTATTCTTTCTTTAGAAATATTAAAGACAGTATCACTGATTCAAATGTTAAATTACAAAAACTCGCGCTTGCAACAATTGAAGGAAGCGATTTACCTGATGATTTGACACTTCTAAATGAAGATGAACTGCCGGAAAACGGAGATGAAGATGCTATTCCGGTTGATGAATTTACAGAAAATTCTAATGATATAATATTATCTTCAAATGCTGATTTCTATGAATTTATTATTTCCGATAAAACACCGAAACAAATAAATGAATTAAAGAAAAAAGCATTAAAAGCATTGGAAAACAATAAGAAAAAGAAAAAAGGATAGCATATAATGGAAAAATATCAAAAATATCTTCCCGCAATAATAGCAGCCGCTCTGGTTGCAGGGGCTCTTTTCGGCAGTTACAATATAGTATTTCCGTTAATACAAAAGAAAACCGAAATATCCGAGCAGTATGAATCTGTACAGGCAAAACTTAAGGATGCTGAAGGCAGACTTGCTGTTGTTAACGAAAAATTAAAACAGTTAAAAAATTCAGCTGTAGATAGCTCTAAAAAGATTTACTATCCAACCGAAGCTGATGTGGATAAAGAAAGCCTTTTCTTTACTCTATATACCGATATGATTGACCTGGCAAAACAAAATAATATAAAAATCCGTTCAATAGACTACAAATACTATCCTTCTGACGATCCGTTTGTAACACAGGGCGGCAAAGAAAATTATTTTGTTTG
>CASELB010000015.1 GCA_949288685.1 uncultured bacterium | reverse complement strand
TGTCTCTCTAGAAATATCCATCATCATTGCCTAAAATATAAATATACTATATAATTATTTTATAATAAACAAATTATATGGGAAGTTATTAGTGCCAAATACAGATCCTGAGAAGAGAGAATCCTATGCAATTGATAACGATGATGTAGATATACGTCTTATTCAGCGGCAAATTGCAAATGTAATGACGCAAACACCAAAACCGCAAAAATCATCCGCGGATAAGGGCAGCGCGCCTGAAAATAATGAAGATACCGGTGAAGAAACTCCCTCTCAAGAAAATAAAGACAACAATGACTCTACTCAAGCACAAACAACGGTTATCCCACCGTTATTAAAAGGCTCCACCCCCCGGACTCAAGCCGGCAGAAAAAGCAAAGAAGATTCCCTGGATGTAAACGAGTTTATGGCTATGAGTGATAACGATGTATCACTTGATTTGTTAGAACAATTAACAAGCCGTATTACAGCGGAAATGGGCACAGAAGAACCTAAAAACGAGGAGCCTGTATCTGATGAATCGCAACTGAATGAAGAAGAAATTGAAGAAGAAATAAACAGTCTTGAACAACCGGATGAAAGCGAAACTAATATTAATAGCGTAGAAGCCAATGAAGAACTGGCGGAAGAAGAAACTATTAACCAGGAAAATGAAAAAACAATAGTAACCGAACAAATTTGTGAATATCCGGTTAATAATTTTGATACTGAATATATGCAAACCCTTGATTATCTTGAGGGGGATAAGAGATATAAAAAATTTGTTATTTATATAGACGAAGAAAACATTGATTATATTTCATCTTTATCTATTCAGGAACGTAAAGATATCATTAACAGCATTTTAAGAGAACAGGATGATTTAAGAATAGCACGCCGCGAAGATGCCCGAAGAAAAAAACTTATTACACATCTTCTGATAGGTGTCATTACATTTGTTGTATGCATTCCGCTGTTATACACTCTGGTTAATAAATGTATGGAAGCAACTATTGCTAACTACAAACGTTCCCAGTACAACTTTGAAGTACTTTACAAAGAACGCGGGAAAATTCAATCAACCCAATCACAATCCAAATATTAAACATGCCGTTTGTCAGGATTTAACAGAATATCCGCAATAGTTGATGCGCCTTCAAAAGTTCTGGAGCGCATTAGTTCGGCAGCAGTCTCATTATCATAATCAACAAAATGATGCTGGATTAAAAACTTACCGTCATTAAGAGTAAGTGTAAGATAGCATGCCTGCGGTTTTTCAGTGAAAGGTCTCCCGACAGAACCTGCGTTAATAACAGTTTTTTTTGATACGGTCTGGAAACCGCACGGAATATGAGTATGCCCGCACAAAATAATATCCGCCTCAACTCCTTTAATTATTTCTTCCAGTTTATCCAGCGGCGTATCGGGCAGTATATCTTCATTATTTTTACGCGGCGAGCCGTGAACCAAGAGAATATTTAAGCCTTCAAACTGCAAATTCAATTGATTAGGCAGCGATCTTAAAAAATCCTTCTGTCTCCAATTTAAAAGTTCAACATCATTTTTAAGAGCATTAGCCATTATCGGATATTTTGCCTTCATTGCATCATATATTCCCTCATCATACTCGGCAATCAATTTATCAGTATTCCCCTGAATAAGAATATACCCTTGCTCTTCTTTGGCGTTGATAAACCAGTCCACCGTTTCTACAGGCTCCGGACCAGCCATTGCATAATCACCAAGCCCGATTACTTTATCACACTTGTTAAGTTTTATATGTTTAATTACAGCTTTTAACGCCTGCATATTACCATGGATGTCTGATATAACCGCGATTTTCATATTTTTATCTCTCTTTTATTTTGTAATATAATTATTATATGATAAAAAGACGAAAAACAAAACAATTAACAATAGGAAACGTTAAAATAGGCTCTGACGCCCCGATATCCGTGCAATCAATGTGCAACACCGACACAAGAGATGTTAATGCAACACTGAGACAAATTGATGAACTTACAGAACGCGGGTGCGAATTAATAAGACTTGCGGTATTAAACAAAGATGCCGCTGCCTGCATAGGAGATATTACAAAAAAAAGTAAAATCCCAGTAATTGCAGATATCCACTTTGACTACAGGCTTGCAATACAGTGTATAGAACAGGGCGTATCGGCACTCAGGATAAATCCCGGGAATATCGGGAAACGTGAGAACGTAGAAAAAGTTGTCAAACTCGCAAAAATTAATAAAATACCTATAAGAATAGGAATTAATGGCGGCTCATTGGAAAAAAGTCTTGAAGAACTTAATATTCCTCTTGAAGAAAAAATGGTACAAAGCGCATTGGGACACATAAAAATTCTTGAAGACTTAGACTTTGACCTTATTAAAGTTTCTTTGAAATCGTCTGATGTTCCGACAACAATAAGAGCGTACAGGCTTATGGCACAAAAGTGTGATTATCCGCTGCACCTCGGAGTAACAGAAGCCGGCACTTTAAAATCAGGACTGATAAAATCGTCAATAGGTCTCGGCACACTGCTTTTTGACGGAATAGGAGACACAATAAGAGTTTCTTTAACAGAAAATCCTCTGGAAGAAGTAGATGCCGGCTGGGGAATACTAAAATCACTGGGGCTGCGTCAACGCGGAGTCAATTTTGTTTCCTGCCCGACCTGCGGACGTACGAGAATTGACTTAATAGCACTCGCAAAGCAGGTTGAAGAACGTTTTAAAAACCTTGACCTGCCAATTACAATTGCTACGATGGGATGTCCCGTAAACGGTCCGGGAGAGGCTAAGCATGCGGATTTTGGCATAGCCGGAGCCATCGGCGAAGGATATATTTTCCGCAAAGGAGAAATTATTGCACGTGTTGATGAAAAAGACTTGATTAATACGTTAGAAAATATTATAATGGAAACATATAAGTGAGAGATAGTTTTTGAAAAATAGAATGGGTGT
>CASELB010000014.1 GCA_949288685.1 uncultured bacterium | reverse complement strand
ACAGGCTGCCAGCCCGCCAAATAAAGCAGCTAAATAATAAGAACTGCAGCGGTCAGTATTTTCTGTACTCTTTATCATAAAATAAATAGAAATCAGAATAGAAGACAACCCATATATCATTCCGAAAGAGTACGGGAAGAAAAAATTAAAAACATTACCTGATATTCCGGTAACAGCAACCGAAATCAATACCAGTATTAACGCCCTGTGCTTTGACAAAAAGAAACGAAAAATCAAATATAAGAAAGACAATATTATTCCGTAATTAATAAATGCAGAACAATACAATACACTAAGATTTGGTGTAAATATTTTATACAGCAAAGCATTTAAATAATAAGCCCCGGGAGCATAAATATTAAATATATCCCTGTACAGAACTTCGCCCTTAAGCATTTGCCACGGAATATACGCTTCTCTGCCGCAATCAACGAAAGGTGAGCCCATTTTCCCGTACGTAGACACAAATAACAGAAACGCAACGCCCCACAAAATAAATATTATCGTTCTATCAGTAAAATACCTCTTCTCCACTTAAAAGATTGTAACAAAATAGTCGACTCTTAGCAATTTTTTTTTAATAAATTACTTTATATAAATATAATACTGTGTAAAGGTAAGTTAGTATGCCAGAATTTAGCGCAATGGAAAATCTTTATAGAAAAGGGATTCTGGAATATAATCCCAAAGATTATATAAACGGAACCAACAGTAACATTATTCCGGAGACGGATAATGATATTTTTCTGCCGGACAATCGTTTCGAGCGGGTAGACGGCAGCTATATAAGGAGAGAACTTGATCGTGACAGATTTGAACTTGTTAATAATCCGCAAGAAACAATAAATAATGATACTCAAAATAATAAGAAAAAGAAATTCAGCGATACTTTAAAAAATATTCTGACAAGCAAAATAACAGCAGGCATTGCAGGAACAACAGCACTTGTCCTTGCAGGTCGTTATATTCTTAAGCTACTGCATATAATAAAATAATCTACTCTTCTTTTTTATCACGAGTTTCTTGAGTTTCAGTATTAACACTGTCAACAGTTGTGTTAACAGGTGCAGGTACTCCGGTTTCTTTGTTATTATTCTCCGGCTGTTGTTTTACCTTATGATTAATATATTTATGATCAAGTCCTTTACACCCTACCTGATACCCCGCCATTAGCATTGCAAGAGGTACAAGTCTTGCAAAACCTTGCACTACCGGCCCGTCAGAGAAAAATGAAGCCGCAACACACAAATCATCCCAGTGCATAAACATATCTGCCGGTTTTATTTTTCTTGCATCATCTGAATCAAGAAGATGTTTTTTTAGATAATTAGCAGCCTTATTACCTATAATCATACCAACAGCAAGTCCTGTTAATATGAAGAAAAGTTTTGGCATTTTAGCAAGAAATTTCATAAAATTACCGGCATCCGGCGACATCTTTTTTAAAATACCACTCTCTGCTTTATCTCCGAGTTTGGAACACTGCCCGATTGTTAATATAGGAACGCAAGCATTACCAAATTGAATAATTGCCTCTCCGACTTTAGACTTTAATTCAGCCTTATCATTATTAGAACGCTCATCTATTACCAGCCCGCCAGCAAGTCCGCCGACAATAGAACCCGCAGCCATAGATATAATTTCTTTTTCTTCAAACTTAACCTGATAAAGATAAGTATCTTTTATTTTTGTATTAATAATTTTTAAAGGATTAAGCGAAAATCTTTTCCATGTAGCAGTTTTAGCCAATATAGCAAGTGCCGCAGACACCCCGAGCGCAGACGAAACCGCAACCCCTGTCCGCTGACCTCTGGACAAACCTGAATCTACGGTTTTCTCTTTTTTATGTGTCGGATACAACGAACCAAAGTGTTCGTTTTTATGGATATGCGGGATATTATTCACACCTAGAGACATCTGACTCACCTTCCTGCCTCTATAAAACAGCTAAATATTTATTTTTGCGCAATTACAAAAAAACTGTTACTTTTGTTAACAAACACGTGAATAGAATTTTGTAATTTCTTCAAAATAACGTTCAAGTGCTTTATATCCGTTATAAACCTCATTTGTTATACCGGAATAACGGCTTGCAACAATATATTTAAGTTCCTTAGCGCGTATTTGAATAAGAGTGTCAGCATCTTTCCTTAATGCCGGATTGTTAGATGCCGACCATTTTTTCAAATACATTAATTCGTCATTAATCTGTTTTATAGTTGAGTATTCAAGGGTATTAAAATCATATTTTTTTAGTAATGCGATTTCCGCATTTGTTATACGGCTCTGAACTGCTTGAAATTTATAAATCCTCTTTATAATAACATAATTATCCGCAACTCTGCGATGAGAATACGGAACGGCACTCTTTGCAAGTAACGCTGATGTTGATAAGGATGTGAACATATCCTGTTCACTTGAAAAACTGCTTTTTATCGGATTTATTGTTTCAAGTTTTTTATTCTCTACCATAATAATACCCCATCTCCACATTTATAATACCTTAATAATATAATCTTGTCATTGATATGTATATAAATTGTTACATTTCCCTTGCAAAAAGCGTGAAATAAGAGCCTTAGAAAATTATGTTAAGTTTTGTAACAAATAATTCCCTTTGTGAAATTAGATATTTTTTAAATACTTTATATATATGTAAGATGAACCAAGAGGATTAGAAAGATGGCTAACACAGCAGCATTATTATCAAACTTATTAAATTGCAAAGCTGATTACAACTTCGCAGTACTTCAACAAACACTTTGGGCTTCTAAACAAGAAGCAAACGCTTCAAAATTAGCAGCACAACAATCTGCAGAAGAAAAATGGTTAGGCGCTTATGATTCTGCTTATGATCAAGGTTACTATGGTGAAGACGGTAAAAGCCTCTCTTGCAGAGGTCAGGTAGTAAGAACCGGTTGCCACAGTGAAGCTGCATTCTCTGCTTACGCTAATGCTAAAGTAGGAACATTCGATCCGGACGCTCTTGAAGAATACTCAGACCTTGATACTGAATACGATTTAATGGTAACAACTTACGACGCTATGGTTGAAGAATTGAGTGCAATGATTGAAAGCTACAACGAATCTGTTTCTACAAGCGCTCAAGATACCGGCTTACTCGGAGGTTAAGATTTAACTATATTACACATCAAAGAGGCAATCGTCATCGGACCGACGCCTCCCGGAACCGGAGTTATATACTCAACAACAGGTTCTACTTCGTTAAAATCAACATCTCCGGTCAAATTGCCGTTAGAATCCCTATATATTCCAACGTCAATTACAACAGATTTTTTACAAACCATCTTACATCTTACAATTTTTTTTCCAACCGCAGAAACCACAATATCTGCGGTTTTTATTATGTCTTCCAAATTTTTTGTCTTTGAATGACATATTGTAACTGTTGCATTTCTTCTTAACAGCATTTGCGCCATAGGCTTACCTACAATATTTGAACGCCCTATAACAACTGCATGTTTACCTTCTACCTCAATATTATATGCATCTAAAAGCATAAGTACGCCCTGCGGAGTTGCCGGATAAAAATAAGGTTCAAGACCGGCTGACAATCGTCCGACATTCTCCGGAGTAAAACAATCAACATCTTTTTGGGGTGAAATTTTACAAATAACTTTTTCTTTCGAAATATGTGCAGGCAGCGGCATTTGAACAAGAATTGCCGTTATTTCAGAATTATTGTTCAGTTCGTCAATCTTATTCAAAATAACACTTTCATCCACATCATCAGGATACTCGAAAATATCTGTCTTCACACCGATATATTCGGCTTTTTTCTTTTTATTTCTGACATACACTCTGCTTGCAGGGTCATTACCGACAAGAATAACCGCAAGATAAGGTTTAGAACCTCGCTTTGCCAGTTCTTCCTTCAAACCTTCAATTATCCTATCGGAAACAGCTTTACCATCTAAAATCACGCGCCCTCCTGCGGCAGATTTAGCCGGAAATAAAACTGCTTTATTGCATCAACCACTTTGTCAGAGTTACGTTCCATAGGATTTTCCGATATTTTTTCATCAAACGGAATAACCCCTAAAATATCAATATCAAATTCTTTTGCCATTTTATAAACTGCCGGCATATTAGCATTTGCAACCTTATTAAGCACAACACCCAACTGACCGCCTGCCGCATATTTTGCGCTAAATTCTTCTATACGCTTAACAAGATTAAGAGAATCCAACTCAGGATTTGCAATAATTAATGCCAGATCAATATCCGTATCAACCAATTGATTTAAGTATTTTAAATCAAACTCACAATCAAAAATTACAAAATCATACCGTTCAAAGAGTTTTAAACACGCATCGTTAATTTGACCGGTAATCGGACATCTGCAGTCTTTGGAACCTACAAACCATGACACAATAATATCAACATTAGGAGAAAGACTAACGATAATATCCTCCATAGCCCATTCAACATATTCCTGTTTAGTCATATGTTGCGGAATACCTGTATTATACTCGTGCTTACCGCTCCTTATACCGTAAATAGTATTTCTTATATCAAGCCCGAAAGTATGTCCCAATTCACTTGTCAAATCATTATCAAACAAAAGTACTGATTTATCAGGAAAATACTCCTGAATAACTTTCAAAAAGCCTTTAGTAATCGTTGTTTTGCCGCTGCCGCTTTTACCGGTAATTGCAATCTTAGTAGTCAATTAATACCTCTTTCCATTACTATTGAAGCGCCTCATGCGGAAGATGAGTAAATGTGTCTATACGCTTAATCGGCTGGGTAATGTGTGTAATTCTTAAGCCAAAATTATCCTCGATTACAACAACCTCGCCATGCGCAATTAATTTTCCGTTCGCATAAAGCTCAACAGGCTCACCGGCAACTTTATCAAGTGTAACAACCGACCCTTTTGTCAACTCAAGCACTTTTTTTATCGGTAGTTCTGTCTTTCCTAACTCAACAGTTAATTGGAGTTTAACATCCAACAATATACCGAGGTTTTGATTAGCAAGTCCGTGTGCTGAATCCAAATCTTCAAATGAAGCAAATTTTACAGGCTGCGCAGTAACCGTACCATCAACAACATTTTCATCATGGTGTTCAGCCCTATGCTCCGGCGAAACCTGCTCATTATTAACTTCTTGAGAGTCTGCGCCCTCCGCCTTCATATCTTGAGGCAGTTCTGACATGTCCTCAAAATTGAAATTACCTTCCGGTACGCTTGCACCGCTTTCAGCATCATCAGGTATATTATTCAAAGAATTTTCATCGTCACTATTTGGCATTTAAACTCCTTTATACATATTTCCTTAACAACTCTTGCATTTCATCATAGACATCTGTTATTTTAACACAAATGTTATTCTTTATAGTTCCCGGACGCGCAAAAAACTTCTTTTTACCGTTAACTTGAACTATTAAATCGTCATTCACTTTATTATCCAGTTTAATAATGTCACCGACATTTAACTGTAAAAAATCTTCCATTGTTATATCACAACTGCCAAACTGTACACGTACATCAACAGGTGAAGTATTCAATTTCGTAATCATTTTCTGGCGTTCATCATTTGTCGCAACCAGACCTTTAACCTGGAATATATGCTGCGCTGAAAGGTGACCGAGTACTGACTCAAGTACTGAATACGCAAGACAAAGGCTGAATAATCCGTAATGTTTGCCGCCGATTTGTACTTCAAAAGTCAAAAGCGCAACAATTTCACCGGAAGTAGCAACTTGTATAGATTGATATCCGTCGTCAAGGCTTATAAACTTACAATTAACCGGAATAATAGTATTCCATGCGTCTTTAAGAGTATTTATAATTACATTTATAATTTTTTTTGCAAGTGCTTTTTCTACGTCAGTAAGTTCTTTATTTTTACCTTCAAAAGTACCGTTACCGCCAAGCATACGGTCAACAATCGAAAACATTACTTCAAAACTAATACCGAGAAGTATCTGTCCCGGCAGCGGTTCAAATTCAAATACACCTACCGTAATAGGTGACGGCATGGAACGAACAAACTCCTCGTATGTCAACTGGTCGACTGAAACAGTTTCAATATCAATCTTCATACGAAGATAGCCTGTAAGTATCAGGGATATTTGTTTGGAAAACTCTCTGTGAATATCCCTCAATGCTTTTAAGTTATCTTTAGAAAATTTATCCGGACGTCTGAAATTATATAACTTATAGCTGCGGAATGACGAATCCTGCACCATAGATTCCAAATCGTTAACATCCTGTGCAAGTGTATTATTTGTTTTTTCTTCTCCGTCTATATGTTTCGCCATTATCCGCCTTATTTAATTACTGAATAATAAATTGCCCAAACGATACTCTTAAAACTTCTCTTTCTCCTGCAAAAATAGAGTTTATCTCATCCGCAATCTGTTCTTTTGCAAGTTCTTTACCGGCTGTTGTTGAAAGTTCGGTAGAAGTTTTACTTGTTAAGTTAGTAATAACCGCATCTCTTATAGCAGGTTTAAACTGATTCATTTCTTTCTGAATAGCCTCCATCGGATCAACAGGTGCAGGCGCTGAACCATGACCGCCATGACCTCCGCTTGGCTTTTCAACCTCTGCAGGAGTATCCGACTCTTTTTTACTTACTTCTACTGCTACATTTACTTTTAAATATTTTCTTGCATTATCATCGGCAAGGTTAAGTATAAAATCTCCCAGGTCAACAATAATACCGCGTTCTATCTCATCAGTTACTTCTTCTTCAGCTTCAACAGGTTCTGTATTTACTTTTGCAATTATTTTATCCGCAAAGGAATTAAATAAGAAATAATTAGCGATTACAATCAATGCGCCAATAATAAGCATTGAAACTATATTCAAAACCAGCGAACCACCTTCCTGATTTTTATTACCGCCCTTGGCAAATTCTTTTGCGTTCTCTTCGTTTGACATATTATTTACTTCTCCAATAAGCTATCCATATTAAAATTGTACGGGATGTTCAACAGATACACCACCACTATTTAGAGTATAGCATAATTTAAGCAGCGTGTACATCAGATTAATTTAACAATTTATTTAGCATCTAACCCGAGGTCTAAAACCGGCGCTTTGGCAACTATTGCGCTGGATGATATTATATCAACGCCCGTTGCTGCTATATCTTTTATTGTCGATAAGTTTACATTGCCGCTTGCTTCAACTACAGCACGAGCATCGATTAATTTTACAGCTCTCTGCATTTCATCCTGCGTCATATTGTCAAGCATTATAATATCGACACCGCATTTAAGACATTCTTCAACCTGTTCTAAAGTATCACATTCGACTTCTATTTTGTGCGCATGCGAAATATTATCTTTCAATTTATTAACAGCCGCCGTTAAAGAGCCTGCGTATTTAATATGGTTATCTTTAATCATTGCACAGTCAGAAAGATTAAATCTGTGTAAACTTCCGCCGCCGGCTTTTACAGAATATTTTTCAAACGCTCTGAAACCGGGAGTGTTTTTTCTGGTATCAACTATTTTTGCTTTATATCCGCCTATTGCCTTTTTATATTTATTAGTTTCTGTAGCGATACCGCTCATACGCTGAATATAATTAAGCGCTGTTCTCTCTCCTGTCAAAACATATTTTGCAGGTCCTGCTATATCTGCAAGCGTTTGTCCTTTTTTTATTTCATCTCCGTCTTTTACATAGAATTTGATTTTTACCTTGTCTGATAAAACCCTGAAAACGGTTTCAAAAACTTCCCTTCCGCAAAATATACCGTCAGTTCGGGTATTAAGTTCACACTCAAAAATATCATCTTCATTAGTAAGGTAATCGGTAGTAATATCCCCGAAAGTCATATCTTCTTGCAGTGCGTTCTTAACATGTTCTTCAATGTAAAACCTGGTAAGCACCTTTTAAATCTCCTTTTTTAATTAAACTATGTTCACCGTGTTCTGCCGTCTGCGGATAATCACTTCTGTAATGTGCTCCTCTGGATTCTTTTCTGTTAAGAGCCGTCTGCGCAATAAGTTCCGCACTTTCCAACATATTACGGTATTCATACTCGTCAATATTCAAGCAGCGCTTTGTTTTACGGAACACGGATTTAAGAAAACGTATATGTTTAAGCGCCTTTTCCAGGCTTTCTTCCGTCCGTATAATTCCGACATTTGCCCACATTAACTGCTGCAACTCTGTTTTCAGTTTATCTGTGTTATAAATGGTATCATCAATATTCTGTTCATACTCTTCTATTGTTTCCTTTATTACACCGTCAATCATCTTTGGCGCAACAAGATTTGCAAAAGAGAGATAATCGGCAAGCGACCATGCACATACAACACACTCAAGCAAAGAATTGCTTGCTAAGCGGTTAGCGCCGTGAAGTCCCGTAGAGGATACCTCACCAATTGCATACAGTCCTTTTATAGTCGTACACCCGTTCAAATCCGTTTTCACACCGCCCATTGAATAATGTGCCGCCGGAGAAACGGGAATAGGCGTCTTAGTTATATCAATACCATTTTTTCTGCAAACACCGGCAATAGTTGGAAATCTGTGAAGAATTGTTGCCCTGTCAATGCAGGAAGTTTGCAAATAAACTTTATCAAGGTGTTTCAAATGCATTTCCGAATTTATAGCTCTGGTAACAACATCACGCGGAGCAAGCTCACGTTTATCATGATATTTTGCCATGAATTCTTGCCCTGACTTATCAATAAGTTTTGCCCCTTCACCTCTGACTGCCTCAGAAATAAGAAATCTGTTTTCCCCGTTATCAACAGCAAGTGATGTAGGATGAAACTGTATAAATTCCAAATCCCTGAGTTCCGCACCCGCATTATAAGCAAGGACAAGTCCGTCACCCGTAGCACCGGCAGGATTAGTTGTATACTTATACAATTGTCCGACCCCGCCGGTCGCAAGAATAGTGTGTGCGGAATAAATAACTTCATACTCATCAGATATTGAATTGTACGTAATAACACCGCGGCATTCGCCCTCTTTACTTATAAGAAGCTCAACAGCAATAGTATCTTCATAAACCGTAATGTCTTCATTTTCAAGAACACACTGATGAAGCCCCTCGTCAATACGTCTGCCTGTGGCATCTCCGCCGGCATGCAGAATTCTTCTCACGCTGTGTGCTGCTTCCAGAGTAAAGCTAAGAGAACCTTTACTGTCTTTATCAAAATTTATTCCGTATCCCATAAGGTCATGAATAACCTCATCAGAACTTTCGGATATAAATTTTACCGCATCAATTTCACTAAGCCCCGCACCTGCTTTGAGAGTATCATTAATATGCGATACACAGGAATCGACAGGATTTTCTTTTAATACTCCGACTATACCGCCCTGTGCATATTTAGAATTTCCATCGCCGAGTTTATATTTTGAAATAAGCAGTAAACCGTCAGGCATATTTGTGTGCTCAGTCAACTTGAGAGCCGCATACATGCCTGCAATACCGCTGCCGATTATTATTACCGAATACTTTGAGTATTTCATCTCACTACCAAGTCTTTCTTATTCATATTATAAATTAAACATGGTATTGTGTGTATTAAATTTTTATAAATAAAGAGTTAGTCCGCAAATTAAATATAAATTTCTTTTTCGTTTCGGTAAGTTACATACCCCGGATTTGCGCCGGGCGGCTTTCTTAAATACTTTCTTCTGGTATAAATTACACCTGCTTTTTCATTTTCTGGAACTGAAGAATATTTTTTTGCAAGTTTCGCACATTCAAATATAACTTTCTCCTCAGGCTCTTTTTGAGTATTAATCTTTAACAGCACATGCGAACCGGCATGTCCTTTTATATGAAACCAGATATCATCATCTTTTGCCAATTTTGATATAATAAAATCATTTTGTCTGTTATTTCGTCCCAGATATACGACATAATCGTTAATATCAAGCTGTTCGGGAGATTGCTGCGTCTGTTTTTGTTTTGTATATACTTCCGGCTGCAACTCTTCCTTTATCCCGTCCAATATTTCAAAAGTGTCCGCATTATCTATACTGTAAATAACACCTTCCCAATACTCCTTAGAACTTGATAACGAATAAATTAAATTTTCTGTTTTTTCTCTCGTTCTTTTAGACTTTGTATAAAGTTTAAAATATCGTTTTGCATTATCTATCATAGATAAATTTTCATCAAGCGGAATTGTTATATCATCGCCCGTATTGTAGTCTTTCAAAATTACGCTTGTAACATAATTATTGTTTGTATAAGCGTACGCGGTCAAAAGTTCTCCGTATAACTTATACTTTTCTGTATTATCACGGCGCTTTCTTATACTCTCAATTTTTGATAATGACGTCTTTATCTTCTTTAGTTTCGAAACAGCAAGTTCACGCAATCCTGATTTCAATGTATTAATTTTTTTATTAAATTGTATTTTAGAATAATACTCGTCAAGAACTTCATTAACAGTGTCTTTAAAAATTTTATCACCGTTAATATACTGACCGAAAATTGAATAATAGCTTTCAGTAATTGCCGGATTAATATTTTTAAGTTCAATACAATCTTTGATTTCTTCAAGTTCAAGATTTCTGCACTGTTGTGCAAAATATTTGGAAAACCCCAGAAACTCGTCAAAAAGCGTATCATGATTTATTTTGCCAAAATACCTCAAAAAATCCTTTTTATTTGAAACCGGAGGATAAACGTAAGGCAGCCCGCCAAATAGTTCTCTAATCTGGCTTTTATTTTCGCCTACATTATGCGCACAACCTGCTATAACAAAAGTTTCTTTGTCATAAAGGATTATATTTGAATGTTTGCCCATTAATTCAACTGCAAGAACATATTTTTTATTTGCGTCAAAATCTGTTTTAGCTTCAAGGACAAACTCAATTATTCTCTCATAATACGGCTGTTTTACCTCTACAATCTTTGCATTATCAAGATATTTTCTAAGCAGCATACAAAACATAGGCGGATTTTTAGGATAAGTCAAATGCCTTTGTTTTTCACCGTTTTCAGACATAAAACATATATGATAAATATCCGGTGAAATATTTATATAAAGTTTTCTGCTCTCGCCGTTATTTCTTAAAGTGATAATTAAATCTCTCGGTGTTGATTGGCGTATTTTTTGAATTCTGGCACCACTAAAAAAATTATTATTCTCCCGGAGAAAAGCACGAATAGTTAAATAATCAATATTAATCATTATTCACTGCCCTTTTGCCTTTAACTTCAAGCGGCTCGTACAAATCCGTATACATTGCAGCCCCGCGGACATTAATAGTTGCGGTTTTGATTGCCGTGAGATGCCGCCATCCCTGTTTATATACTTCTCGTGACATAAGTATTCTTTTGTTGTAAATAAAACAGGATGAAACAATTGTATCAACAACTTCCATTGCAGGAGAAACTATTGAATAATTCATAACCTTTGTAGTACCCAAAAGCCCTGTTAAAACTTCATCATAGTGTATGCCTATATTCAGCTTAACGTCATTTCCTTCACCTGATGCATCTAAATAGTGAAAAGCCTCCATTGCAGCCTTAACTGCAAGATGAGCGCTATCATATTTATCCCAGTACGCATAAATTTTGGTACCTATAAACTTATCTACCCTGCCGTCGTTTTGAATGATTCTGTTAATTACGGTATCAAGAACAAAATTTATTTTACTAAATACTTCTTTGGGAGAGTTAGCCGCTATTAAAGATTCCAGATTATTAACCGAGCACTCTAAAATCGTGACGGGAAGTTTAACGGGTTCGCAATCGGCAATTACTCCGGATATCATTTTATTACCTGTTTTCTTTGAAAAATATGCGCCGACCATAGCATTAATGAGTCTTCTGTTTGATTTTTTAAGCAAATACTTTACAAGCAGAGCAGCAGCATAAGTCAGCAGCATAGATTCTATAAGCGGCGTAGGGTCACAAAACAGTTTAAATCTGACATTAAACGGAGAATACAACGCAGTGCAAAAAACAAACCAAATTCCTCCGGCAATATTGGAATACAAGTTAGAATTAATTATCAATATAAAAAACGACAGGATAACATCAGCTGCCACAATATATAACAAATTTACAAAAGGATACGTGTGATTTTGCACTGCAAATAAATCCTGCCTGAAATTTCCGCAAATAAGCGAGAACAAAATAATATAAATAACAGGTATTAAAATAAATGATATTTTTTGTTTTGCAAGTCTCATATAAAAATTATATTACAAAAAATTAACCGGATTAAAAAGATTAAACACCAATAAATACAACAGGTAGAGAATAAACTAATTCCTCTCTGCAGGGCGGAAGTATACGGTAGGTTTGAAAAAATACATGTTTGTGTTAAAATCAAAAATAAAATAATAAAGAGTAATATATAATTATAGGAGTTAGTATGATTTCCGTAAATGATTTAAAAAATGGATTAACCCTTGACCTTGATAACGGTTTATGGACTGTTGTAGAGTTTCTCCACGTAAAGCCGGGGAAAGGAGCAGCATTTGTCCGTACAAAACTTAAAAATGTCGAATCAGGCAACGTTATTGAAAAGACATTCAGAGCGGGCGAAAAAGTTGCTAAGGCTATGCTTGACCGCCGTGAAATGCAATACCTTTACAAAGAAGGTAAAGAATATGTAATGATGGATAATGAATCTTACGAACAGGTACAACTTACAGAAGCTCAAATAGGAGACGGTGTTAAGTATCTTAAAGAAAATTTAATTGTACAGGTTCTAATGCACGATTCAAGAATATTAGGCGTAGATCTTCCTGCGCACGTTGAACTCGAAGTTATTGACACACCGCCGGCAGAAAAAGGAAACACAGCTCAGGGCGGCACTAAACCGGCAAAAACTGAAACAGGTGCTGTTGTCAATGTTCCGTTCTTTGTTAATAACGGAGATATAATCAGAGTAGATACCAGAACTAACGAATATCTTGACAGATGTTAGATTGTTGTGAGGAATAGAAATGGAATTTGATATATCATATATTAAAGAATTAGCCAAAATCCTATCAAAAGAAGGATTGACCGAAATCGTACTTGAAGATGGAGAACAGGCTATAAGTTTAAGAAAAGAAGTAAAAGAAGTTGCATTGCAACCTGTTGCAGCCCCTGCACCGGCAGCAGTTTGTCCGCCGGTAATGCCCGCGGCTGATAACCCGACTGCTAAATGCGAGTGCAAAGCTAACGGTACACCGATAACATCTCCAATGGTCGGTACCTTCTATTCAGCGTCCGCACCTGATGCGGCACCGTTTGTTGAAGTAGGCAAAACTATTTCAAAAGGAGACACCGTTTGCATTATTGAAGCAATGAAACTTATGAATGAAATTGAATCTGATGTAGCAGGCAAAATTACTGAAATATGTGTTAAAAATGGTGAACCTGTAGAATACGGTCAGGTTCTAATGTATGTAGAATAGTTTAAAGCATAAATCAGGGGCAGGCTATGCCCCTGATTTTTACACTGAGGAGTATAAATGTTCAAAAAGGTTTTAATCGCAAATCGCGGAGAAATTGCTGTAAGAGTAATAAGATCATGCAGGGAATTAGGAATTCCTACTGTTGCGGTTTATTCGCAGGCAGATGCAAATTCATTACACGTCAGACTTGCAACCGATGCATACTGCATAGGACCTGCACCCAGTTCTGAAAGTTATTTAAATATCCCGGCTATCATTTCTACAGCAATGATGACAGGCGCCGATGCCATTCACCCCGGATACGGATTTATGTCTGAACGCGCTGATTTTGTGGATATCTGCACAAAACACGGTATTAAATTTATCGGTCCTAGCGCAGAAAGTATGCGTAAAATGGGCGACAAAGCAACAGCCAGAAAAACCATGGTAGAAAACAATGTTCCGGTTACTCCGGGAACAGGTATTATTCACTCAGTTGAAGAACTGCAAGAATTTGCTAAAAAAGCCGGTTATCCGATTATCCTGAAAGCAACAGCAGGCGGCGGCGGAAAAGGAATGAGAATTGTCCGCAGCGATGAAGAACTTGAAGACAACATGAATCTCTGTCAGCAAGAAGCACAAAAATTCTTCGGAAATCCGGATATTTACGCCGAAAAATATTTAGAAAATCCGAGACACATAGAAGTTCAAATAATCGGCGACAGTTACGGCAACGTTATTCACCTTGGAGAACGTGATTGTTCTATTCAAAGGCGACACCAGAAGCTGTTAGAAGAAGCGCCATCCCCTGCAATAGATGAAAAAACACGTAAAGCAATGGGAGAAGCAGCTGTTAGAGCTGCAAAAGCTATTAAGTACGAAGGTGCCGGAACTTGTGAATTCTTACTTGACCACGACGGCAAATGGTATTTTATGGAAATGAATACACGTGTTCAGGTTGAGCACTGTGTTACTGAAATGATTTCACAGATTGACATTGTAAGAGAACAACTGCTTGTTGCTGCAGGTGAAAAGTTAAGCTATACACAGGATGATGTAAGATTGCACGGACATGCAATAGAATGCCGGATTAACGCAGAAAATCCGGAAAAAGACTTTATGCCCTGCCCCGGTAAAATTGACGGATATTTTGCGCCGGGAGGTTTCGGTGTAAGAGTTGACTCTCACGTATATCCGGGATACTCCATTCCGCCGTACTATGACAGTATGATTGGTAAACTTATATGCTGGGGGCATACCAGAAATGAAGCCCGCCGAAGAATGTACCAGGCTCTCAAAGAATACGTTGTAACAGGTATTGATACAACTATTCCTTTCCACCAAGAAATTATTGAGGACGATGTATTCATAAGCGGAAACTTTAATACCGGGTTTATTGAAGACTTCTACAAACGTAAAGGCAAAAAATAAAAAGTGAAAGAACTTCTGGAAAACAGGTGTTTCTTTAAACTGGTATGCGGAGCAGGCAATGAATCAGTTGAAGAAGTCCGCAGACTTGTAAAATTATACTCGGACGCAGGCTGTAAAGTATTTGATTTGTCAGCAAAACCTGAAATCATCAAAGCTGCCGCCGGTGCAAAATACAAGTGCATAAGCGTAGGAACTAAAGGCGACCCTCATATACTTAAAGCAAGTATAACTCCTGACTGTATAAAATGCGGTAAGTGCGCCCGGGTATGCTTTAACGATGCAATTAACACAAATTCATACACCATAAATACAGAGCGGTGTTTGGGATGCGGTAAATGTGCAAATATATGTCCGGTATCTGCAATAAATTTAACATCTAAAGATATCGACTTAGAACAGGTACTGCCGGAACTAATAGAACTTGGCGTTGACTGTATTGAATTACACGCAACAACAGAAAATGAGCAAGAAACCGATGAAAAATGGGAAACAATCAACAATTTGTATTCAGGAATGCTGTCTGTTTGTATAGACCGGCTCAATCTGGGAAACAAGCAGGTTATATCAAGAGTCAAGCGCTTGATTAAAAATCGGAAACCCTATACAACAATTATACAAGCTGACGGCATTCCGATGAGCGGCAGCAATGATGATTACAAAACAACTCTTCAAGCCGTAAGCATGGCAGAAATTATCCAGAATGAAAATCTGCCGGTTTATCTTGTTTTATCGGGCGGAACTAATACAAAAACATTAAAACTTGCAAAACTCTGCGGAATTACCTATCACGGCATTGCGGCAGGCTCCTTTGCAAGAAAAATCGTAAAAGAATTTATTACAAGTCCTGATTTTTGGACAAACAAAAGTTTATATAAAAAGGCACTTGATACCGCAAAAAAATATTTGGATGAAACAATGAATAATCTTGTAATATAAAAGAAAAGTTTGCCAAAGAGAGAATGGCAAACATTAAATAAACACGAGGATATTAAGAGAGAGAGTATAAAAAGAAAATTTATTT
>CASELB010000013.1 GCA_949288685.1 uncultured bacterium | reverse complement strand
GACAAACGCAGAACTGTCAAAATCGAGTGATGTTGTATACGTACATGAGTATACCAGAGAGGACGGAACCGTAGTAAAAGCGCACTACCGCTCCAAAGCGGGACATAGAAATCCTGACAAACCGGTGATGAAACTGTTAAAAGAGTATAAAACGGCATTGGAGAAAGAGATAGATGATTACATGGACAGGGATGTACAAAAACGTTACGGAAAACCCACGGGATTTGCTGCGGATGTAAATTTCCTTGAGTCTAAAAATATAAAAACAAATGAATTATTAAGGCATGATGATGTAGATTTGAAAATTGACATACATATTAAGGATACATCTAAAGAAAAGAAGAAAGGTAATATTAAGGAGGAAATGCTAAGAAGTCCTGATGGGTATAAATTCCAGGCTGTGGCTGCTGTTACAGGTATTGGAATAGGTAATTATGCACAAAAATACCCTATGGCTTTGCGATATTATAAATATGCATTACAAGATTGTCAAAATGTTGATAAAGATAATATAGTTGCCAGGGTTAGTGATATAAAAAATCAAAATATTAAACAGCATATAAAACAAATAAATAATAAAATATCTGATGATTGTATAATTATATCACCGGATAGAGATTCTTCTTTGGTTAAGAGTGTAAAACGAAATCCAGTTTTAATCAAATTATTGGTTAATAATAAAGAACAAATAAAAAATGGTATGTTAATAGGGAAAACAATACCTAACTTGAGGTTTTATAATTTTGATTCTGATTTAGGTGCGCTTATTGGCGAAGCGCATGTTTTTAATCCATATATTGATGCTAATGGTGATTTATATTTTCAAATTCCGGATTTTTATGATTTTGAATATAGAATGGGTGATGACATGTTAACGGTTTTTAATAATAATGCCTATATTCAGCAAGAAAAAGGTATGCTAACCAATTATGTTCTCTTAATTAATGTAAAATATACTAAAGAAGAATTAGCAAAAATTCCCGGCTGGGAATAGCGTAAATGTATTAAATATATATATTGCAAAAATTAAAGGCATATAGTATTATACTATATGCCTTTAATTAGTTAAAATTATTATGATAAAAATAAAAGAATACTTAAATCTTGAAATATTACTGCTGTTCATATTATCTGTTATTTCCGGTGTATTTGTAACTATATTTTTTATTTTTTATGATATTTCGGATAATGTAGGAGTTGTTAATGTAATTATTGATTTTTTTAAACTCTTTTGTCGATACCCGTTGTTTTTTGCCTCTCCGTTTGTTGTAATAATATCGGGTATTTTGATTAAAGAATTAACTATTAATAAAAGATTAATAACTTGTCTTTGCAAAATAAAATATTCTGTGAAAAAACAAACTACGTTAAGTATTTTTTTTATTTTATTTCCTCTAATTCTGGTAATTAGTGCGTACATGTTTCATATATTATTTTTAAATGTAATGTTAATCTTCTGGGGTATGGTTGTTGCTGCGGCAATGTGGATATATTACGTTGTTTTTTTAGTAGTATATTTTCTGTGGCAGGTTGAGGATTGTATCAAAATGAATAAATTAGTTATGATTAATAACAAATACTTTAACAATTTATTTATTCAAATACTACCGGTTATTTTGCCGATATTTATTTATTATCTGTGCCATGTCCGGTATGATTTATCGCCGGAAACCGTTTTTTATTACTTAATGCCGGTTATAGTATTTTTAATATTCTATATTGCTCTTTCAAACGCACAAAAATTGAACGACATGATTCGCTGTTTGTACCGTCATATAGTTTACGTTTTAATAGTATTTTGCGCGGGGGGGGGGGTATTATATTAATCATTCTGTTGTAGTGTCAATAATCTCAACGAACGACGCTCCCGCGCCGATGACGTATGTTGTAACGTTTGCCATGATAATAATTGCGCTGGTAATGATTTTCCGTTTACCGTTATACAGACTTCATCAACGGAGTAGGCAATTATATAGTGAAGTTGAAATAAAGTTTACTATATAAATATATAATCAGAAAATATATTAAAACAGTTGTGAATGTTGGTAGTATATGTTAATATACTACCAACAGGAGCAAAAAATGTTTAATAAATTAATGAAAATACCTGTAATAGAAATTTTATATATACCAGGGCTGAATTTTATATTATTTGCTTTAATGATTTTTGAGCCAGAGGTAATATACTGAATATTAAAACGAGGAAGGCGTTACACCGACTTCCTCGTTTTTGATAAATTATATTATACACAGCTCGTTTTTCCGTCTGCGTCAGATTTTGCAAAGGTTATTTCGTCGTTTTTAACATCAACAATAACCGTATCACCGTCAGAGAATTTTTGTGCAAGTATTAATTTTGACAGCGGGTTTTCAACAAGCTGCCTTATTGTCCGTTTAAGCGGTCTTGCCCCGTATATCGGGTTAAATCCTCTGGTTGCAAGAAGTTCTTTTGCCTCTTCGGTTATTACGATTGATAAACCTTGTTCTTCCAAACGTTTTTCAAGGCTTGCTGCCTGAATATCAACAATTTCTTTCAATTGTGGTAATGTAAGTGCTTTGAAGAATATGGTTTCATCAACACGGTTCAGAAACTCCGGTTTAAACCGTTCGCGCATAATTGCCATTACTTTGTCTTTAGTCTCTTCAAAATTGCCGCTGTTTAGTGCCGAATTTAGTGAATTTTCAAGTATAATATCGCTGCCGATGTTGCTTGTCATTATAATAACTGTGTTTTTAAAGTCGACCGTTCTGCCTTTTGAATCGGTTAAACGCCCGTCATCAAAAATTTGCAGCATAATATTGAATACGTCAGGATGTGCTTTTTCAATTTCATCAAATAATACAACTGAATAAGGTTTTCTTCTGACGGCTTCGGTTAATTGCCCGCCTTCTTCATATCCTACGTATCCCGGAGGTGCGCCGACAAGCCTTGCGACATTGTGTTTTTCCATATACTCACTCATATCAATACGTATAATTGAGTCCTCATCATTAAACAGAAATTCTGCCAGTGCTTTTGCAAGTTCAGTTTTACCAACACCTGTAGGACCTAAGAATATAAATGTACCTATCGGGCGTTTCGGGTCTTTTAGACCGCTTCTTGCACGTCTTATTGCATCAGAAACGATGTCAACGGCTTCGTCCTGACCGATTAAGCGTTTGTGTAAAACATCTTCCATGTGCAAGAGTTTTTGCATTTCACTTTCCACCAGCTTTGTAACCGGTATTCCTGTCCATTTGCTTACAACTGCGGCAATATCACCGCCGTCAATTTGTTCTTTGAGAAGTTTGTTTTCGGTTTTTTCTTTGTTTTGAATAGACTTAAGTTTCTTTTCTAATTCCAGCAAAGTTCCGTATTTAAGTTCTGCTGCGGTTTGCAGGTCTGTATTCCTTTCCGCTTCGGCAATTTTGTTTTTAACCTTGTCTATTTCATCTTTTATGGCAGCTTCACCGATAATAGAATTCTTTTCAGCTTCCCACTGTGTTTTCATTTCTGCAATTTTGCCTTCAAGTTCGGTAATTTCTTTGCTGATTTTTTCAACTTTTGCTATACATTCTTCGCTTGTTTCTTTTTTAAGCGCTTCGCGTTCAATTTCAAGCTGAATTTTTTGTCTTAACATTGAATCGATTTCTTCCGGCATGGAGTCGATTTCTATTCTAAGCGAAGATGCTGCTTCATCAATAAGATCGATTGCTTTATCCGGCAGAAATCTGTCTGTAATATATCTGTCAGAAAGTTTTGCAGCCTGAATAAGAGCTTCATCAAGAATTCTTATTCCGTGGTGAACTTCATATTTTTCTTTTAATCCTCTTAAAATACTTATAGTATCTTCAACAGACGGTTCATCAACCATTACCGGCTGAAATCGTCTCTCCAGCGCAGGGTCTTTTTCGATATATTTCCGGTATTCATTGATTGTAGTTGCACCGATTGTACGGAGTACACCTCTTGCAAGCATCGGTTTTAAAAGGTTGCCGGCATCCATTGCACCGTCTGTTGAACCGGCGCCGACGACTGTATGGAGTTCATCAATAAACATTACAATATCGCCGTTTGATTCTTCAACATCTTTTAAAACGGCTTTTAAACGTTCCTCAAACTCGCCGCGAAATTTGGCACCCGCAACGAGTGCGCCCATATCAAGCGATACAAGTTTAACATCTTTAAGACTTTCAGGAACATCGCCTCTGATAATCCTTTGTGCAAGTCCTTCGACTATTGCGGTTTTCCCGACACCAGGTTCACCGATTAGAACAGGGTTGTTTTTGGTTCTGCGGTTAAGAACCTGAATAATACGTCTGATTTCTTCATCACGCCCGATTACAGGGTCTAATTTCCCTTTGCGGGCAAGTTCTGTAAGGTCGGTTGAATATTTTTCAAGCGCCTTCATATTTTCTTCTGCGTTTTTGCTATCCACTTTTTTGTTTCCTTTTATTTTCTTAATAACACTTTTTACTGCATTCTCACCGGCTCTAAACCTTGTAAGAATTTCCTGTATACTGCTGCCGTCAAGTTTTGTCATAGCAAGTAAAATACTTTCTATCCCGATAAATTCATCTCCGGCTTCTTTTGCGATGTTGTCAGCAATTTCAAACAGCCTGTTTGTCTGGTTTGACACAAATAACTGCTGCGGGTTTTGCGGGTTTGATAGTACGGGGTAAGTTTTTATTTTTGAGACTATTGCATTGATAAAATCCTGATTGAGCAGTTTTAATTCAGTCAGGTAATCTTTGCTGATTCCGTTATCTTCAACCATGGTAAGCATAATATGTTCCGGCTGAATTTCGGGGTTTTTATAGTAGTTCATCTTTGCAGACGCGCCAAAGATTATTTCCTGACTGTAGTTGGTAAAACGATTGAAATCTATCATAAAATTTAACTCCGATTTATTACATTAATATTTTAATGTGATTTTGAATAAATCAAGTAAAACTTAATTATAAATTAATAATTGTTAAGTTTTGTGTAGGAGGAAATATTTTACTGTCGCGTATTAAAATACCTGTCATCCTGAAAGCGTAGAAAATCGGGTTATTATTTTGTACGATTTTCACGCTGTTCAGATTATTACACAAATACAAACAATGCATGGTGCAATCTATTGCCTCTGTGTTGCTGATAATAAAAAAACTAAATAGCCTTAAAACTCAAATGTAACAGGCAAATAGCACGGCTAGGGCAAGGTTCTGAAATATAAAACGCTCTATAAAGAGCGTTTTATTGTTTATTTATTATTCATTTTTTATTTTCCTGTGGAGCCGAACCCGCCTGCACCGCGTGTTGTGCCTGTTAATTCAGCAAGTACTTCTATTTTGGCACGTTCGGTTTTTGCTATTACCATTTGTGCAATTCTTTCCTGCGGTTGGATTGTATAAGCCTCGTTGCTGATATTTACGATTGGAACGCAAACCTCTCCGCGGTAATCCTCATCAATAGTACCTACACAATTAATGAGGGTAATTCCGTGTTTGATACTCATACCCGAACGCGGTCTTACCTGTGCCTCAAACCCGTGTTCAAGCTCTATTTTTATCCCTGTAGGTATAAGTTTTCTCTCTAACGGCTGAAGTGTAACGGGTTCTTCAATTGCTGCGCACAAATCCATACCGGCAGCACCTTCTGTTTTGTATTCAGGTAAAAATTTGTTATGTGCAAGCCTCTCTATTTTGAGGGTTGTAGTGTACTGTTCCATACTTCTCCTTAAATATTATTATGCAAGAAAATTGAGTGACATAAGGCTGTTTTCTCTGTTTAGTGACTTTGTAAAACAATCATCCGCTTTTACAGCCGGATTAGATGTGTAGGATTTGTTGCTGTATTTAATAAAATCCATTCTTCTCGGTTTGCATTCTGATGACAATGCGTTTATTTTGTCTACTTTCATGTCTCTACCTTATATTTTGTGATAATTATTTTCAATAAATATTTTCTTCTTAACAAATAGGTATGTCAATAAATAGTAAATATATGTAAAGACAACACTGTGCGATATCTGAACCGGTTTTATCCCCGGAGGATTATTAACTTTTGTAACAATAACTCTGAAAATTTTGACTTTTTCTTAAT
>CASELB010000012.1 GCA_949288685.1 uncultured bacterium | reverse complement strand
GTACCGCCGTCCAGGTTTAAGATATCACCATTATTAATATTCCAGGAATGGGATTGTCCGCTGTATGTAACAGAACCGGAGGTAGTATTTACCGTTGCAGTACCGCTTGTGACATTAATTGTTTCAGCGGCACAGGACTCAAAAGGCAAGCCCAGCGCAGCTACAGCAGCAGCCAATATTAACAATCTTTTTGGTTTACTCATCAAAAAAGTTCTACTACTTCCGTTTACTAATACACACTTTTTATTCTAACGCACACGAACAATTTTTGTAAATCATTTATAAAGATTAGTTATATTTATTAACATTTGAATAACATTTTAATAAAAAAAATCCTGTAAACAGTTGATGTGACATGTATAAATAAATAATAATATAGATACGGGATATTATTAAGGGATAATATGAGTACATCTTTGTTAAACAGTGTATTTAACGATTTATATGAAGAGTACGGCTGGATTGAAAAAACATTTGCGCCGGCAGTACAGGCTGCTTCTGATGAGTTTTTCTTTGAAGGATTAAAATTTAAACTCATTTCTGTCAGTCAAAATATGAATATCCTCTCTCAGAATGAAACTTTTTTTGTTACAAAAATTAAGATAAATAAAAAGAGCGATATTTTTATAAGAATTTCGCAGGAAACAATTAACGTTATTCTCGACAAAGTTCTCGGAAGTGCCAACAAAAATTTTGAATTAACGGAAGTAACAGAACTCGAGGCAAGAATAATAACCGCATTTAATGATTTCCTATACGAAAAATTGACGCCGAATTTTAGCATTGACAAAGAGAAAAAATATACGGAAATACTGCATTTAACTTTTTTAGTAAAGAATGAACTTTCTGAAGATGCGGCGAAATTTATAATATCCCTGCCGCGCGACATTCTTAATCCCCCCAAAAGAGAAGCCGTAAAAGCAAGAATTAATGAAAATTATCTTTCGAATGCGCTTGTAGAGGTTAATTTTATTTTAGGCAGCACAAGGTTTCCGCTTGCAGATATAAAACGGCTTGATACCGGTGATATTGTTGTTTGCGATAACAGCAGGGCAAACAACATGCACCTTATTGTAGGCAACAAAATAATAAAAGATGTAAAAATTAAACCGGATAAAAGACTGGTAGTTCCATTAGAAAACAGTGGAGGAAGTGACATGAGTGAAGAAAATACAAACCTCTGGGACAGTATTCAGGTTGATATGACCGCTGTATTTGAAAAAGTAAAAATTCCGCTCGGAGAGTTAAAAAATATAGAAGAAGGAATAGTTGTTGATATTAGTTCCGTTTATGATAACAAAGTTTATCTGCAAGTTGGCGGAAAAACTGTCGCTTATGGAGATCTGGTTATTATAAACGACAGATACGGAGTCAAAATAGACGGTATCAATCCGCAGGCGGAAGGCAGTACGGATAATATTTCAAATGATTATCCTGATGTTCCGCAAAATACCGAAGAAGGTGCAAAAGAAGAATTTGATTACAGTGATTTTGACCCGGACAGTTAATGACTTTTAAAAATTGAGAGTTAAGTAATAATTATGAATATCGGATATCTTACAAATTTTATAGTATACGCATTTGCAATGTCAGGAGTAATGCTTATTGCCGTAAGTATATACAAAAAAGTGTGCGGAATTCAGGGACACAAACAGGAAAGTAAACTTCTAAGCGTCCAGGACAGACTTGCAATTGCGCCAAGAAAAAACATTTATGTAATAAAAGCGGGCGAAGAGTATTTTCTTGTCGCTGGAGACGCTGAAAGAACAACTATGTTATCAAAGCTGGAAATAGGAAAAAATATAACCCCTGCAGCACAATTTACAGCATCTGCAACACAGAGTAAAGAAGATATCCGAATAACAAACAAAAGAATTTTACAAAAAATTAATGAACAACTGGAACATAAGGAAGAAGAACAATGGAAAATGTACTAAAAGACCTGAGTCCCGTTATACAACTGCTGATTGTAATGGCTTCATTTTCAATGCTGCCCTTTATATTCTGTTGTATGACATCTTTCTTAAGATTTATAATTGTTTTTTCTCTCCTAAAATCAGCAATGGGTGTTCAGGTTCCGCCGGCACTTGCAACTGTAGGTTTATGCTTAATTCTTACATTCTACACAATGGGCGGAGTATTCCAAAAAATGTATGAAATGGGCTCTGTGCCTTACCAGAAAAACCAAAATCTTGTAATGGCAATAAATGAAGGTTCCAAGCCGCTTAAAGAATTTATGATGAAGCAAACAAGAGAAAGCGATTTAGCATTCTTTGTAGAACTAAAGCGTAAAGAACCTCCCAAAACACCGGAAGAAATCACTATATGGGAAGTAGCACCCGCATATATTTTAAGTGAACTTAAGACCGCATTTGAAATCGGTTTTATTATTTATGTTCCGTTTATTGTACTTGATTTAGTCGTTGCAAATATTTTGCTTGCACTTGGTATGATGATGTTATCACCAACAATTATTTCACTTCCGTTTAAATTACTTATATTCATTGCAGTTGACGGCTGGGCATTAATTGTTCAAGGTCTGGTACAAAGTTATAATTAAAGGAGGCGGGATATGGAATTACTTGCAAATTTTTTGGCAAAAGGTTTTATGGTAATGCTTTCAATATCTATGCCTGTCGTGCTTACAGCCGCGGCTGTCGGTCTTATCATAGGTATACTGCAAGCTGTTACACAAATCCAGGAACAAACAATTGTTGCAGCTCCTAAAATTCTTCTTGTTTTTATGGTTATTTTAATTGGCGGATATACTTTTACTAACAGCTTAATAAATAATTTTCAGGAAGGTGCAAATATTGCTTTCAATATCCTGCCTAAAAATGAAAGTTACGTCCTGCCCGCGGAGTATCATAAATACACCCCGCCTATGACACTTGTTAACGATGTGTCAAAACGCACGACACCGGATATAAGACATCTTATGGAATATATGGGAAGAGCTATTTTATCAATGCTTGCAATCTCAATGCCTGCGGTAATTACGGCTGCGGCAGTAGGGCTTGTAATCGGGATTGTACAGGCGGTAACACAGGTGCAAGAACAAACAATCGTCGCCGCGCCTAAAATATTTCTGGTATTTCTGGTCATAATACTACTCGGTTTCGGGTTTATAAAAATACTGGAAAACTCTTTCAGGCAGGGGTATGTACTTGCCTTTGAAGTAGCACCGAGAGAGGGAAGTTTTGCTCTGCCAGCCGATTACTACAGATATACAACACCTTTTGACAGTGAAATGACCGACTCTTTTAAAAATAAACCTACTCTGAATGAAATAATGAAAAATCCGGGGAAAGTACCGTTTATTGACAGACAGCAAAAAATTAAATACGATGCCAACCGTATGCCGCCAATGCCAAAACCTAATTTCGTAGAAACAAATAAAATCATGGGGTGGGAATAGATGAAAAAACTACTTTTAATATTTTGCCTTGCCGCCGCACCTGCGGCATTCGGGTTTGAAAACTATATTATAACTTCGGATAAGACAATTACCACAATTGAAAACAAAACACCGGATATAATTAATATCAGAGAAATTACCACTATAATGAACGAAAAAAATATAGTGATTGTAGAGTGCAAAAAAGAAGGAAAAGGTAAATTTGTTTTAACCTCAGGAGGAGAAAAAAGCGAGTTTAGTATGAATATCACAAAAAATAAGACAGAATTAAAAACAAGCGGTGATTATTCCTGCTATATACTTGATACTGCTCCCGGAGTATTTGAAATTGACCCGCCGCCCGCTGCCGTGCATAAAAAGCGAATATCACCCAAGGGGTTAACGTCAATAGAAATAAAAATAGGGGATGAAGACTACTAATGGAAGACATTATAAGCGGAATATCCACATTATTTCCACAATTTAATGCCTACTTTTTTGCAGGTGTTGTAGTTTTTGCCCGACTGATAGGTTTTGTCAGATTTGCACCTGTTTTTCACAGGACAGACGTAATATCATACGTTAAAATAGGCTTTGTATTTTTATTTACACTAATGTTAACGCCTTTACTTAACCCGCCGCCTGTACCCGAGCACACTTCGCTGTTTTTACTTGTAATCCTTAATATAACCTGCGGCGCAATTATTGGATACACTGCAAGACTGCTTATACTTGCAATAGAATCAGCCGGAGATATGATTAATACACAGATGGGGCTATCTTCAGCCATGGTTATGGATCCGTCCTCTAACAGCCAGACCGCACTTTTAAGCAACTGTCTTACGCTTTTTGGCACAATTTTATTTATACATATCGGCGGACTTTTCTGGATGTTCAGGGCGCTTATAAGGAGTTTTGAAATCTTCCCAATTTATGCAAGTTCACTGCCGTTAGAACAAATTATCAATCTTGATTACTTAATTACAATGACATCAAACGTTTTATATATAGGACTGCAGCTTGCGGCACCTATACTTTTAGCGACCTTAGGACAGGATATAATTTTGGGTATTATTTCAAGAACAGCACCACAGGTTAACGTTTTCCAATTAAGTTTCCTGTTTAAACCTGTATTCGGAGCAGCTATAATGATTTGGATTTTACCAATGCTTGTTAATGTTATAACCGATTTCTTTACCTCGCATGCTGCAATATTCTAAGCAAAATAAAAAGCCGGCACCAGCCGGCTCTTATTAATATATGAAAACGGTCTCTCAACCTGATTATTAAATTAAGTCGAGCGCAATTGACGGAGTTTGGTTTGCTGTTGCCAGCAGTGTTGATGCTGCACTCTGAATAATTTGTTGTTGGATATAGTTTGTTGATTCTTCCGCGACATCTGCATCTCTTATTGTTGATAATGAAGATGTTTGGTTAATAGTTGCTACTTCAATTGATGAAGATGCTGATTCTATTTTGTTCTGTGCAGCACCAAGAAGTGTTACTCTTGATGATACATTAGCCATTGCTTCGTCAAGAACAGAAAGCATTTCGTGCGCAAGTTCCGTAGCATCTAACCCGGCACATTTTTCAGCAACATCTTCCGGTGTATACCCGCCGCCAATAGCAGCGAATAACGCTGTACTTGTACAATCTGCAAAAAGATCTTGTGAAAGATTAATACGGCTTGTTTCAGACCCGTCTATACCGACTTGAATATTATAACCTTCAGCTCTTACTGTTCCATCCATCAGTTTTAAACCGTTGTAGTCACATGATTTTGCAATACGGCTGACTTCTTCAAGTCTTGCAGTGATTTCGGCTTGTATTGCTTCTCTTGATTCTTGCCCGTAAGTATCGTTTGCCGCTTGTTCTGTTAATTCTCTGATACGTTGAAGGTGATCGTTAATTAAATCATAGTTTCCTTCTAACGTAGTAAGCATGTCTGATCCGATTTGAGCATTGTCGGATGCAACATTGTAAGAACCTAAATCTGCTTCCATAGAAACCGCAATTGAATAACCGGCAGCATCGTCCATTGATGAGTTAATTCTATAACCGGTTGTCATTCTTTCAATGGCAGTATTCAAACCATCAGTAGCAGTTTGAAGGTTCGTCCTAACCTTCATCGAAATGATGTTTGTGTTAAGTGTGAGTGCCATTTCTTTTAAATCTCCTGTGCTATTTTCATATATTAATATCGTGAGAGTCTTTTTCCCTCACACTGTTATGTTAAATGTTTTTAGCATTAAGTTGTATTGCCACTAAGTTAGAAGTTTCTCTAACTTTAGTTGTAAAAAATCCCGAACAAAACCAAAGAATGCATGAAATTACCCCCAGGTGGGTAATATACTACGCAACATGGATATAATTTAATAGTATCAGAGAGGAGTAAAATAATGACTGTAAAATCAAAAGTAATCAGAGTTGTAATCATTGAAGATTTCAAACTCACCAGAGTCGGCTTGAGATGTGCGCTAAACGAAAACGAAGACATCGAAGTCGTAGCCGAAAGTGATAATGCAGTTGACGGATTAAACTTCATTAAAAGACTTAATCCTGATGTTGTACTTATGGACTTAGGCTTAGCCGGCATGAACGGTATTGAAGCAACCATTCAGGTAAAAGCATTCAATCCTGAAATCAAGGTAATTGCACTAACTTCTCATGACAGGGAAGAAGAAGTAATTGCAACATTAAGTTCAGGTGCGATTGCTTATTGCCTGAAAGATATTGATCCCGGCAAACTGGCAGATGTTATCAGAGATGTCGCTCAAGGCGTTTGCTGGTTAGATCCGGAAATTGCTTCCAAAGTTATTAACGCTTTTCCTAAACAAGATACAGCAGGTATATTGCAGGATAAAACTAACGACAAAAACCGTGTTCCGCTTACAGAAAGAGAATACGAAGTTTTAAAACATCTTGTTGCAGGCAAAAGCAACACTGAAATTGCAAAAGAATTAATCGTAAGTGTACACACGGCAAAAGCGCATGTTTGTTCCATTCTTCAAAAAATGTGCGTAAATGACAGAGTACAGGCTGCGGTTAAAGCAGTAAAAGAGGGTCTTGTATAAGATTAAGACCAACATTTTTGTTTTCATTCTATAACTTTTTTCAAAATACAATTAAAACAGACAAAATAAATCATCGGGGTAAAAGTAATTTAGATTTATCGAGACTGCAGGGTTTAAAGAAATAAAGATTAGTTCACCGGGTACAAAAAGACAGAAACAGAGCAAAACATTTTACAAAATAAAATACAACGCTTTTATACAGTAAGATTCTGTTTTCAAATACAGGCATAATTAATAAATAGAGAGAACGAGAATAAGTAAACGTACAATTGTTTGTTACGTTTAATCCGTTGTACGGTAAGGGGAGGCTGATATACAGAAGTTTCTGTGTATCAGCCTCTTTAATTTATAAATAAACATCAAATAATTTCCATAAACTTGTAAAAAGTTTGTTTATGTTATAAAATCTATATAAGGAGTAATGTATTATGAAAACTATTGAGGGATTTTTAACACCTAACGGCAGCAGGTTTTGTATTATTGCTGCAAGGTTTAACGAGTTTATCACATCAAAACTGCTATCCGGTGCGCTTGATGAACTAAGACGCCACGGGGTCAAAGAAGAAGAAATTGACATAGTATGGGTTCCCGGCTCATTTGAAATCCCCCTCATTGCACAAAAATGCGCTAAAACCCAAAAGTATGATGCAATTATTGCACTTGGCGCCGTAATCAGAGGAGCAACAGCTCATTTTGATTATGTAAGTGCTGAAATTTCAAAAGGGATTGCAAAAGTTGCTCTTGATGAAGGTATCCCGGTAATATTTGGAGTACTCACAACAGAAAATATCGAACAGGCAATAGAACGGGCAGGCACAAAAGCCGGAAACAAAGGTTCTGAAGCCGCACGCACAGCTATTGAAACTGCTAACCTTATTAAATCGATATAATCTGTATAAAGGAGGACTGCCATTGACTGAAGTTATTACCGAATTTGTAAACGAAAATACCATTGATATCGATATTCTGCCAACTATCGATATGGTAAAGAAAATGAACGATGAAGACAAAATTGTCGCAAAAGCCGTTGAATACGAAACAGAAAACATCGCAAAAGCTATTGATATAATAGCAAAACAGTTTTTGCACGGCGGAAGATTGTTTTACTATGGTGCCGGTACATCAGGAAGACTGGGTGTTCTGGATGCCTCTGAATGTACTCCGACATTTAACGTTCCGCAGGATATGGTTCAGGGAATTATCGCCGGAGGATATGATGCACTCAGAGCTGCCGTAGAAGGCGCAGAGGATGATTTTGCAGCAGGTGTTTCAGATGCCGGCATTTTAACCGATAAAGATGTTGCTGTAGTAATTTCCGCAAGCGGTAACCCTAATTACCTGATGGGAGTACTTGCCCGCGCAAATGAAGTCGGCTGTAAAACTATTGCTCTCACCTGTAACAGCAAGGGCAGAATTGTTGAAGAGGCGTCACATGTAATTTGTGTAGAAGTAGGTCCGGAAGTTATTGCCGGTTCAAGCAGGCTTAAAGCCGGTACAGCTCAAAAAATGGTCTTAAATATGCTCTCTACCGGTTCTATGATAAAAATAGGTAAAACATATAAAAACTTCATGATTGACCTGCAAGCAAATAATGAAAAATTAAAAGACCGCGCAATAAGAATTGTGTCACAACTTGCAGATGTTCAACATTCCGTCGCATTTACAACGCTTTTAAAATGCGGATGGAATATCAAAACAGCAATAGTTTCTTTAAAACTAAATGTAAGCAAAGAAGATGCAGAAAAAGAGCTTGCAAAACACAGAGGTGTACTTAGAAAAGTATTAGGAGATTTTTAGGATGAAATTAACCGTTCTCGGTCCGGGCTGCTGGGGGTTAACACTTGCGTGGCTTTTAACAAATAATTTTGACGAAATAACTGTATGGGGCAGAGATGTTGACCTTTACGACGATTTAGTTATTAATAAACACTGCTCAAAACCTCTTGAAGTACAACTTGATAAAAAAGTAGAAATCACATCAAACCTGCAAAACGCAATACAGGGTGCAAATATTATTCTTGCAGTAGTTGCAACATCAGGGATGAGAGATGTTTGTGAAAAATTAAAAGAAGCAGGCATTAAACCTTCACAAATTCTTGTAAACGCATCTAAAGGTATTGAATTAAATACTCTTATGAGAATGTCGGAAGTTATAAAAGATGTACTTCCGACCCAAAAACTTGCAATACTTTCCGGACCTACACTGGCAAAAGAAGTTCTGCAAGGTAAGCCAACCGCGGCATCTGTCGCTTCTGACGATATGGAAACCGCAGAATTTGTACAAAAGGCTCTGAATGTCGGCGGGAAGTTCCGTTTATATACAAACTCAGATGTTACAGGGGTTGAACTTGGCGGCAGCCTAAAAAATGTAATAGCGATTGCATCCGGGTTTGCACATAGTATGGAACTCGGAGACAATTGCTTAGGAACACTGTTAACCCGCGGGATGGCAGAAATTATCCGTGTCAGCATAAAACTCGGGGCGCAACCGTCAACATTATACGGATTATCCGGCATGGGAGATTTAATAGCAACATGCTCAAGCCCTATGTCCAGAAACTTTACGGTGGGTTCACTGTTGGGCAAAGGTAAAAAAATAGATGATATTTTAAAAGAATTAGGCTCAGTTGCAGAAGGTGTGAAAACATCAAAAGCAATGTGCGATTTAGGCAAAAAACTCGGAGTAGATGTACCTTTGTCAAACGCTATCTATGAAGCACTTTATACAGACATTACACCGCAGCAGATTTTAGACAAACTTATGAACAGAAAACTCAAGGAAGAAGAACGTTATGATAAAGTGGGCAGTTAATTACCTGAAAAATACATTTCACCCTCTTGATGTTCCAGATAACGTTGAGTTGGAGGAAAACCAGCTAGTAATAGCCAGAACGGAAAAAGGAGAAGAAGTTTTAAAAGTTTTCAGAGTTAACTCTGAAATTTCAAAAAAATTTGAATCCTCGGACAAAAAATTTGAACCGTTCACATTTGTCAGAACTATGACAAATGAAGATATGATGATTTATGACGATATTAAACGGGAAGAAGTAACATCATTTTTCAAGTGCAAAGAACTAGTACAACAACATAACCTTAATATGAACCTTGTTCAATGCAGACTAACTTTTGACAGAAAAAAAATAACGTTCTATTACACAGCGCCTGAACGTGTAGACTTTAGAGCATTATTAAAAGATTTAACACAGGTATTCCGGCACATGAGAATAGACCTGCGTCATATCGGCGTAAGAGATGAAACCTCTATTATGGAGGGAACCGGTATGTGCGGCAAACCGTTCTGCTGCTGCTCGTTTTTAAGAAAATTTGCATCCATAAACGTAAAACTTGCAAAAGACCAGGGAATGCCTATAACACCTTCTAAAATTTCAGGGAGCTGCGGACGTTTGTTATGCTGTCTGACTTATGAGTATTCCAATTACATAGAAGCAGCAAAAGGTATTCCGCCTGTCGGCTCAACCGTTATGACCCCTTCAGGACTGGGCAAAATTTGTTATATCAAATTCTTAAACAATGTTGTAGCTGTTAAGTTTGAAGACGGTAAAATAAAAGAGTTTACAAAAGATGATATCGAAATGGTTGATGCGGAAGTAAATGTTGATATTAATGCTTCTATACAAACAATTGCCGCGTACGATACAGACGAAAAAGTTGATATGCGTCAATTAAGGCAACTTGAGGATGACAGAAACAGCTCTACGGGTAATGTATAATGCAGCCGGCAGATATTCTCCGTATTTTCAACGACTGTACCAATAAAAATTATCATTTGTCAAAGCCTATTGAAGACGGATATTTTTCTAAACACGAAATTGACGTGAAAGGATACGGAATTTATGAAAATGAGGATTATACAAAGCCATTCAACTGCAGATATTGTTTAGTCATTGAACTTGCACAAAACAAAAGCGGCAAAATTTTAACGGTTCTACTTATGAATCCGTCCAAAACATTTCCGGCGCACAACACAGAAAATGGCAAATTTGACCAGACAATCAGAAATTTGATTATTTTAGGCAACAAACTGAATTATTCTCATATTATTGTATTAAACGCATTTGTAGTAATTCAAGGTAATAGTAAAACTGCAACAGAATACTATAAGTCCTCCTATCGAAACAGCCCGACCGACAAATTAAATAGAACTTTTATCAACAAACTTTTAAAAAATGATAACTTTAAGGATTTGCTATTAGCATGCGGAGATAAAATTGACAGTGAATTATACAGCTTCTATGTAGATATTATCAGAGAAAATGATGTTACCCCGTGGGGGTATTCTTTAACTAAAAAACAGCGTCCCAGACATCTTAGCCTGCAATCTTTTCAAAACAGAACCGCGTTTTATAATTTTTTAAAAAATCCTGCAAAAATATACTTACCCATCAGTAAATAATATTCTGAAAAAATATTCCGTAATTTAAGCAATCAATAAAAAATTAATACTCTTATATGAGTATATTAATAAATATACATAGTACAATATTACCATTAAATTATAAAACGGAGGAAATAAATGAACATAACAACCATAGTAGCTTTAGCCGTTGCGGCAGTTATTATTTTCGGGTTTTACGGAATGTACGTTTCACTTATCCGGAAGAAAAACAAAGTTATGGAGGCATTCTCAAGTATTAGTGTACAACTTAAGAAAAGATATGACCTTATACCCAATATTCTTACTATTGCCGGCAAATTTATGGAACATGAAAAAAGTTTGCTGGAAGAAGTTACAAAACTAAGAACACAGGCAATCTCTCTGCCTGATGATATTAACAGTATCAGCAAGAAACTGGAACTTGATTCACAAATAAAAAGCAGAATGGGACAAATTATGGTTGCGGTTGAAAACTATCCCCAGTTAAAATCAGACCAGACAATGGTCCATGCAATGCAAACTTATAATGAAGTAGAAGAACATATTGCAGCCGCAAGAAGATTTTATAACTCGGCGGTCCTTGAACTTAACAATGCGGTTGAAATCTTCCCGTCCTCAATTGTTGCCGGCATGATTGGAGTTGGTAAACAAGAGTTCTTTAAAGTTGATGAAGCGGAAACAAAGCCTGTTAATGCGGCTGATTACCTGAAATAAACAGAGGTTAAATGGATATAAAACAATTACAGCAGGAATTTTATACCAAATTCCACAAACGTTGTATCCCGCTGCTGACAAATTTTGAACAGGAAAGAAAAACAAAATTTGTATTCTGCTCCATTCTGGTAATTCTTGCAGTAGTCGCAGGACTGGGCATTATTGCTGTTTCTGCAAAACACGGTGGAATAGATGAAAATATTATCGCTCTGGCAGTCGGAATTTTAGCAGTTGTTTTTACTATAGTTTTTAATATCGGCAAAAGTTTTGAATTAAAAATTAAATCAGTCGTTATGCCTGCTTTTTGCCGGTGTCTCGGCGACTTTCAGTGGAATATGGGCGGAAGTGCGGATTTTCACCTTTTTGCAAGCGCCGGTGTGGTGCCGTCGAATTATGATATTACAGAAAGTGATGATATCTTTACGGGCACATATAAAGAAGTACCTATAGAAATCAATGAAGTTTGTTATAAAGAGGTAAGGTACACAAGCAGCGGCGGAAGAACCCGAAAACATGAAAATACAGTTTTTGACGGGGTTGTTATAACACTCGGTATGAATAAAAATTTTAAAGGACAAACGGTTGTTGCCCCAAATTCTTTATTACATTCATCACCGGTTCCAAATCTTGTACATACAACACTGGAAGATACTAAATTTGAAAAAACGTTTGATGTATACACAACTGATGAAGTTGAAGCACGGTATCTACTCACACCCTCATTTATGGAACGACTGGTTAATATTAAAACCGCATTCAAAAGTGACAAACTCTCGTGCGCATTTTATCTGGACAAACTCTTTATTTCAATCGACACAAGAAGAGATATGTTTGTGCTGGGTTCATTATTAAAACCTACAAACGATAAAAAGCAATTTTTTACAATGTTTGAAGAAGTCACATCAATTATCGAACTGATTGATCAGCTTAAATTAGATCAGAAAATAGGATTGTAAAATGAGTTACAGAAATACTTTTCATAAAAATTTTTATAAAACCTGCATGCCTCTTCTTGCTCAATTTGAACAGGAGAGGAAAGAGTTACATAAAAAATGTACAATAAGAGCTGTTATCGGTATCATACTATCTATCGTTTCATTTACATTACTTACATATTTTGATATCGTAAAACCAAATTTAGATAACTTTTTAAAAATATCAATTATTATTATGTCAATTGTTACCCTAAAGGACTTTTATTGGCAAAAAAGTTTTGAACAGAAAATAAAATTTAAAATAATGCCTGTATTCTGTAAAGCTCTTGGTGATTTTAGATGGCAGTCAGAAAAAACAATCAATTATGATATATTTGTTAAAGCGGGCGTTGTTCTGCAAAATTGGTATAAAGCTAAAAGCGATGACATTTTTATAGGCAAACATAAAAATGTCTCAATAGAAATTGCAGAAGTAAGATATTACAAAAAAGAAATACAAGAAGATAAAATAACCTTTAAAGGTGTGTGTGTAGTTCTTGATATAAACAAAAGATTTAACGGACATACTCTTGTCACTTCTGATACAGGATTGCATATTTCGCCTATATACGGATTAAAACACACCTTGCTTGAAGATGTTAAGTTTGAGAAAATGTTTGACGTTTTCACCGAAGATGAGGTTGAAGCACGGTATCTACTCACACCCTCATTTATGGAACGACTGGTTAACGTCAAAAGAACATTCAACGCAGCTAAAATATCCTGTGCTTTCTATATGAATAAACTTTTTATATCAATAGATACAGGAAAAGATATGTTCTCTCTTGGAAATCTAACTGTGTCAACAGATAATTACAGGCAGTTTTATCAAATGTTTGAAGAAGTCACATCAATTATCGAACTGATTGATCAGCTTAAATTAGATCAGAAAATAGGATTGTAAAAATAACAGGGCGCCTCAATAAAACGCCCCGTAATAACTAATCACAAATTAAAATTTATATATGATGTATCAATTTCATCCTGCGCTATACCAATATAACGAAGAGTAATAGACGGGGATGAATGGTTCAAGATTTTTTGCAACAGCACTAAATCATTATACTGTTTATAAAAAAAATACCCGAAACTCTTTCGCATTGTGTGCGTTCCTATATTAATATCTTTTATCCCCACTGCCTTGCACGCCTCGTTTAAAAATCTATAAACCTGAGAACGGTCAAGCCTCCGGCGTTTTTTACCCGTAAATAACGGTTTATCAGAATTTACCATTCCATCAGTATACTCTTTTATTAACCGGCAAAGTTTCTTATTAAGAGGAAAACGCTTATATTTACCGGTCTTTTTCTCATGAATTTCAATATAAGATTTATCAATTACATCACACACATTAAGCCCCAGAATATCCGAAACCCTTAACCCTGAATTAATACCGATTGCAAAAATCAAACGGTTACGTTCATTCGATTTTGCCAGATAATTTTCAACAGCCTCAATATCCTCTCTCCTTCTGATTGAATCTACTAAATGTCTCATACTCACCTCTTTCTACGACAAAAATTGCGTCGTAAGAAAAATGTAAGAAGTAAATAGTCCAAATTCAAATACAAAAAGAGTGCGCAAAAAACGCACTCTTTTATTTACAAAGTTTTTAAAAGACTAAACCTTAGCAGTATTCTTAGGTTTAGGACCTGCAGCAACAATTTCTGAAGGCATATTGGGATATTTAGCCGCAAAATTGTCAACAAACATTTGAGCAAGTTTGTTAGCCTGTTCATCATACGCAGCTTTATCCGCCCACAGACCGCGCGCATCAAGCTGCTCCGACGGTACATTCGGACAAGATACCGGATAGTCAACATTAAATACATCGTGGTGTTTAAACTCAACATTGTCAAAAGAACCATTTAACGCTGCAGAAACCATTGC
>CASELB010000011.1 GCA_949288685.1 uncultured bacterium | reverse complement strand
CTTATACTTAAAATTATACATCTTTTTATAAAAAACAAACATGAATAACGTTTCTTTTCGGGATAATTCCGGTTTTGTTTTTAAACACAACGGAGAAATATACAGACAAATAAATAAAGTTTATAAAGATAATTATGAACATTTAATCTCTTGCGGACTTTATGACGAACTTACTAAATCAGGATTTCTAATCCCGCACAGAGAAGTTAATCTGTCCGGGGTAAACGCCTCTAACCTATACAAATATATAAGACCTGAACAAATTAATTTTATAACTTATCCCTATGAATGGTGTTTTTCCGAATTAAAAGATGCTGCCCTTTTGACTTTAAAAATACAAAAAACAGCACTTAAGTATAATATGTCTTTAAAAGACGCTTCCGCATTCAACATACAATTCAGACACGGAAAGCCTGTATTTATAGATACTTTATCATTTGAAAAATATGAAGAAAAGCCATGGACCGCATACGGACAATTTTGCAGGCACTTTCTTGCTCCTCTTACGCTTATGTGTTATACAGATATAACTCTTAATAAACTTCTTATCACTAATATTGACGGTATACCGCTTGATTTGTGTATAAAACTTCTCCCAGTAAAAGCTAAACTCTCAACCGGAGTACTTTTACACATCATACTCCATAACTCATCTGTAAAAAACAATGAGAATACAGGTACCATAAAGGGAAATACATATTTTTCAAAACTTGCAATGGAAAGCCTGATTGATTCACTGGAGGGCTGTATTAAAAAATTAAAACCTCCTGATATTAAAACAGAGTGGGGTGACTACTATTCAAATACAAATTATTCTAAAAACTCTTTTAAAGAAAAAGAAAATATTATCAAAGAGTACGTTAAACAAATAACACCGGCAACTATTTGCGATTTAGGAGCTAACCGAGGGGATTTTTCACGTACTGCAGCCCTGGCGGACTGCGTATCGGAATGTATTTCTTTTGACATAGACCCTCTTGCCGTTGAACAAAATTACAACCTTGTAAAACAACAAAACGGGCATAAAATTCTTCCGCTTATACTTGATTTAACGAACCCGACACCAGCAATCGGCTTTGCTAACGAAGAACGAAACAATTTTTTATCAAGATTTAAATGTGATACCGTCCTTGCACTTGCATTAATACACCATCTTGCAATCTCTAATAATTTACCTTTTAAAAACATTGCTGAATTTTTTGCAAGAATGGGGAAATATTTAATTATAGAATTTGTACCTAAAAATGATTCAAAAGTACAAATACTGCTAAGCAGCAGAGAAGATATTTTTCAAAATTACACACAGGATAATTTTGAGGAAATATTTTCAGAATTTTATACAATACTGGACAAACACCCTCTTGCAGAGTCCGAACGAACAATTTACCTGATGAGGAGGAAATAATATTGTATACATTAATTTTTCCGTATTTACTGTGTACACTGCCTGCGCATTCCGTGTTTGCGCAAAACAGTACGGAAATATCATTGCAAGATTATATTTGTTCTCTTATTATCCTTTGTATTATAATTACCGGCGGCATTTTAGGCTTAGACCTGTTTTTGCATAATTTATACCTTTCAGAATTAATCTTTTCAGCCAATTTCTTTTTGCTCTTGTACGCCAATATTTTCTTTAACATATTGCTAAGTCCATATAAAGCAACACTACCAAGATATAAAATCTTATTTGTACTGTCATATCTTTTTATTTGTGCAGCAATATCTTCAGGTATTATTATTTTTACCAAACTTATTTCACCTGAATACTGTGCAAAAATTTTATTCCTTATATCCGCTTTTATCAGTTTTTTTGTATACATAGACTGTATAAAACGAATTTTTGAATATAATAACCATCCGCCTGATACCGGTAAAACAGATTTCCCGCACAATCATATTAAATCCGTCTCAGCATTTCCCGATATATATCATATAATAGCTGATTCCCATACAGGATTTGACAGAGAATGGTATTGCGATGATACTTTCAAAGATGAACTTATTAAACGGGGATTTCATATTTATCAGAAAGCAACCAGCAATTATAATATGACACATCATTCCGTACCTTCTTTACTTAATATGGATTATATTGAAAATATTACACAAAACTCAAATGCTCTGAAATACTACGGAAACAACAGAGTTTTCAGCTTTTTGAAAAACACCGGATACAATATTCACGCTTCAACTTTTAATCTGTATCAACACCTCTTAAATAACAATAAAATAAAGTTCCGGCTTAACTTGTTAAAAGTCTTGTTATTCTCATCTGTAATCCATATTATAAAAACAGCAAAGCATAAATCGAATTTAAAAGAAATAAAGAAACAAATTATAGAAACTGCACAGATAAAAAACAACAAACCGAAATATTTTTTCGGACACTTACTCGCCCCCCATTGCCCTTATTTATATAACGAAAACGGAATAAAACTTCCTCAATACGAAATATGGAATCTAAAAAATTACTTTACTTATCAAAAGTATATTAATAAAGAACTGATAAAAATCATTGATGAACTAAAAGGAAACATGAACCCTAATTCAATTATCATCCTTCACGGCGACCATTCAATAACAGGGGATGTGGAGAATAAATTTAAAATTCTGTTATCGATATACTTCCCTCCGGGTTATAATCCCCGATGTATAGCCGAGAACTGTACACTTGTTAACCTTTTCCGTTCATTATTCAATGAAGTTTTTAAAACCAGGTATCCATTACTGGAAAACAAACATCTGTCAGTTTCCCGTAAAAATACCATTATTTCGGGAGAAAAGAATTTTAAAGAAATAATGGTTAAAAACAATTTTGAAAAAAGATTTAATAAATTAAAGAAAAAATATGCTTCCAAACGTATTCTTTTATATGGAACAGGTGACTTCTTTAAAGCTATTCAACAAGAATATGATTTATCAGAATTTAATATAGCAGGCATTTCAGACTTAAAGTACAGAGACTATACAGAACCACAGAAAGATATCAATACCGGCTACACAATAATTTCACCAGAATATATTTACAAACTTAAGCCTGATATTGTAATAATAACAGCTTTAGAAAGCATTTATATTGAGCAGTATTTCAACACGGAACTATTTAAAAATAAGAAAAACAGGTTTAAATATGATATCTTATTCAAACCAAACAGCAAATTTCAAATTGAACAACTTTTCAGCAGAATTCTCTAACAAAATTTAACCGATTTGTTTACCTGTTTTATCAAAATACTGTATTTCTGAAGAATACGGAGTGTTAACTACAATATTATAACTCCCGTCCTTAGAAACATTTTTAAAAGTCTGCGTTTTATAAATATAATCATAATCTACATAAGTAATATCGCCATTCTTATATTTAATTTCTTCACGCACAATTTTACCGTTAACGTCAAAATCTTTACGTCTTATAGAAATAGGTTCTTTGGGATTATTAACTTTAACAAAATACTGACTCAATTTTAAACCGTTATTATCATATACTGTAGTATGATGTAATTTCCCCTTTATATCAATATAATCCGCATTAATACGCATATCATGAGATACAGGATCAAACATACGTGAAAATATCTCGGTTGAACCGTCTTTACTATTTTTCACTTCAACTTTTTTAGAAAAATTCTCATTTGAGACAAAAAAGTTCAGTGCATCTTTTTGCGATTTTGCCTCTAACGGGCGGGTCGCCGGCAAAATATTCGCAATATTTGTCCGGACTTCTTTTACATAACTCTGTTGCTGCGGGGATAATTTAGAATGCAAAAAATTTTTCAACTTCTGAAAAATATTTTGCTTAACCTTAACCGAAGAAAATGCCGGAGACGTTTTACCGGTATTTATTCTTTGTCCTTGCCGTTTAATATCATACGCGTTATAAGTATATCCTTTTATGTTTTCTATTCTCATACTACCTTCCTTTTTCCTAATTAAAACTTAAAAACAAATTTTTTTTGCTAAAAAATAATAAAATATTAAGACATGTAAAGAAATTGTATAATGATTAATTGTTTTATAATACACAATATACAAAACGTGACAAAATGTCACGTTTTGAGAGAGGTAAGAACCCGTTTTTGCATTTGCAAAAACATGGTTCGACTCCGGTACTCTTTAATATAAAAAAATAATTGCGGCTGGAGGGAGTTCTCTTGCTCCCTCGCGTTGAACGGGTCTACAGGCAAAACTCACGTTTTGCCCTACGCCCCTCGCTCGGTCGCGCCGAACCCACCTAACAAGGCTTTCGCCTTGTGTGGGTTCTTCTCCATCATTCTAACTGTATCATAAAAAAAGACCGGCAAAAAACCGGTCTTTTTTTATGGTGCGGCTGGAGGGAGTCGAACCCACGGCAGACAAGGTTTAGGAAACCTCCGCTCTATCCTACTGAGCTACAACCGCAAGGTATAATCACCTTATTAGTATAACATAAAAAACACTGACAAATTACAATCCTGCCATCACAAGAAGTCTTACAACCGCCCCTTGTATAATCCAGAGAACAATAAGCGCTACCATAGGTGAAATATCTATCATACCGAGCGGCGGAATAACATTTCTAAAGATGTTCAAATAAACATCAGAAACTTCTCTTATTGCTTTCACCGGCTGCTGGTTCCAATCTATATTCGGAATCCAGGTTAAAAGAATTCTTATGAATATTAGTAATGAGTAAAAATGGAATAATAACCCTGCAATATATGCTAAACTCATTTCCCCTCCTTACGGCTGTGAATTTTTCTTTGTATTTGCGCAATCACATTTTTCGCGTTCAGCCGGAATATTCTCTATCATAGTAAATAAAAGTTTTTTGAGATTAGCAACATTATTATTAAACACCTGCATAACCTCATGATGCGACACAGGAGGAACATCACCGACAAGTCCCGCATCATAATCCGTAATAAGAGAAATATTAAGCGGGCACATATCCATTTCTTTGACCAGGTACGCTTCCGGGAAAGCAGTCATATTAATAACTTCCCAGCCCTGGTTAGTAAAGAATTTTGATTCCGCTTTAGTAGAAAAACGTGGACCGTTTATAACAACAACCGTACCGTGGTCATGTACCGTGATACCTAAATCTTTTGCTGTTTTAATTGCTAACTCTCTAAGTTCAGGACAATAAGGTTCTGCAGCAGAAGGGTGAGTAGCAATAGGACCTTCAAAAATAGTTGACTTTCTGCCGTCAGTCCAATCAACAAACTGGTCACAAATTACAAAATGTCCGGGTGCAACATGTTTTTGAAGACTGCCCGCAGCACAAGGAGAAATAACCCTTGTACATCCAACCGCCTTCATAGCCCAAACATTTGCCCGATAGTTAATAAGGTGCGGCAAAATTGTATGGTTACGTCCGTGTCTTGGCAAAAACGCAACTTTATGACTGCCAACTTTACCGATAAAAAGGTTATCACTCGGCATCCCGTAAGGGGTTTCTATTGATACTTCTTCTATATCATCTAAAAATTTATAAAATCCCGAGCCGCCAAAAACTCCGATATCTGCCAATTTTTCCATATTTTTACCTCATATTAACTAACATTATTATGGTAACATAAACAGTATTAAAATGTAACAAAAAAGAGGGCAGCCAATTTAGCCGCCCTCTGTAAAACCTAAAATCAGTTAATGACTATTTGCCGTTAACAATAGTTTTGAAGTTTTTACCTGCAGAGAATACAGGAACTGTTTTTGCAGGGATTTTAATTTCTTTATTAGTTTGTGGGTTTCTGCCGTTTCTTGCAGCTCTCTTACGTGGTTCGAAAGTACCAAAACCAACTAAAGTAACTTTTTTACCTTTAGAAACTGTTTTTTG
>CASELB010000010.1 GCA_949288685.1 uncultured bacterium | reverse complement strand
AGTATTTATTTGAGAATTTACTAGTAATAACGCGTAAACCTGCTAAATAGAGTAGATTTACGCTGTTTATTTCGTTACAAAAATCTTCTTAACAGTCTATTCTGTTAACTGGAGGAGGAGAAATGAACGATATCAAAAAATTACTCGGATTAAGAATAAAAGAATTAAGAAAAATGAAAAAGATGTCTCAGCAGGTTTTAGCTGAGAAAGCGAATATTGATCAAAGAAGTTTAAGTCATATTGAATGCGGTGATAATTTTCCTTCAAAATCTCTGTTGGATTTAGCAAAAGCGTTAGAAATTTCTTTGCCGGATTTATTTGATTTTGACCATCATAGTTTATCTACAAATGATATGATTGACTATATTAAAACAAACTTGATAAATCTTACAATAGAAGAAATACAAGTTATTTACAGATTGATGAAATCTTTTAGATAACAGAAAAGTTCTGCTTTATGCAGAACTTTTCATGTTTTTTTATTTAGTATTATACAATCATATTTGATTTTGTGTAATGCACCCCTTCAATACGTTTTTTAAGAGCACCTGCCGGTTCAAAGTACGGTGTGACAGTCATTACTTTTGCCGCAATATCAGGGAAGTAATAGATAAACCTTAATTCACTGTCTGTTAATGGTTTTTGGGTGTGTACGTTTGCATAACGCACAAGTTCAAGGATGTTTCTTGCCTCATGTTCATCCTGAAATCTAAGTTCCAGTTTGTTGTATACGTTTCTGAAACCTTTAATTCCGCCGTACTCTCCGGTTGTAATCATTCTGCCTGTTTCAATAATTTCCGGTTCACCTCTGCCAAGTTCTTCGTAATCATAGAGTTCATAGTTTCTGCGGTCTTTAAGAGCGCCGTCAGCGTGAATTCCTGATTCATGAGCAAATGCGTTGTCGCCAACAGCAGGTTGGTTTATCGGAATAGGTACTCCAAAAGCGTAAGAAGTGTATTTTGCAAGTTTCCAGGCTTTAGATAGGTCTATTTGTTCATCAAGTTGATATTTTTTACCAAAACCGGCGGATTTGAGAATTGCGAGAACACATGATACTAAGTCCGCATTTCCTGCCCGCTCTCCCAGTCCGTTTATTGCTGTATTTATGTACGCATCAACTCCTGCATCAACTGCTGCTTTTGCTCCCATAACAGAGCACGCAACTCCCATACCAAGGTCGTTATGATAGTGAAGTTCTATTGGCATCTGGGTTTCTTTAGCAATTTTAAAGATTCTGTCATACGTTGTTGACGGATCTTCGTATCCAAGAGTATCGCAATATCTGAACCGGTCTGCGCCGCAGCGTTTTGCTTCCTGTGCGTATTTGATTAAGAATTCCAGTTCACTTCTTGACGCATCTTCCGCGTTTACTCCGACAATTTCTGCGCCTTTTGATTTTGCACATTCTACTGCATCGCAGGTAAGTTTTATTATGTCGTTATAAGTCTTTTTACCGCCGTATTTGCCTTCTATCATTTGCTTTGAAGTGGATTGTGATAGATTACAGTTTTTGAGTTTTGGAACATTTTTAAATGATTCCTCAACATCTGATGTTATTGCTCTCATCCAGCCGCTGAGTTTAGTTTTGGTGATAGCTTTTCTATCAACGAGTTCTAAATTGGCATTGAGATAATTCAGTTCGTGTTTTGTGGTTGGAAAGCCGAATTCCGATTGGGTTATTCCCATATTATCCAGCATGAGGTTAATAATTGTTTTTTGAAGTTTTGCCAGCCCCAGTCTTGAGGTTTGTACTCCGTCTCTGTTGGTTACATCAAGTATATAAATCTTTGCCATAGTTACTCCTTATAATTCTTTGATTGCCGCATTATATTCTTCATCGTTCGGTGCTTTGCCGTGCCATCCTGCCTGATTTTCCATAAATGAAACGCCTTTGCCTTTTATTGTGTTTGCAATTATTGCAAATGGTTTTGAGCTGTTTTTTGCTTTTTCGAGTGTATCAAATATTTGTTGAAAATCATGTCCGTCTATAATTTCAACATTCCAGCCGAAACTTTTTAATTTTTCATCAAGCGGGTTAAGAGCCGTAACTTTTTCTGTTTCACCGTCAATTTGGAGACCGTTGCGGTCTATAATTGCAATTATATTGTCAAGTTTTCTGTGTGCTGCCTGCATAAATGCTTCCCATACAGCCCCTTCCTGAAGTTCGCCATCGCCAAGGTATACAACTACTTTAGCCGGATTATTGTTGAGTTTTAAACCTAAAGCCATCCCGACTCCCATTCCAAGTCCCTGACCGAGTGAACCTGTAGAAACTTCTATTCCCGGGAGATAACCCCTTGACGGATGTCCTTGAAGTTTTGAGCCGGCTTTGCGGAATGTTTTTAGCAGTTCTTTGTCAAAAAATCCGCGTTCTGCAAGTACGGAATATAATAATGCCGAGGCGTGACCTTTAGAAAGTATAAAACGGTCGCGATTTTCGTAATCATCTGATTTATCCCATTCTGCCGGAATATTTAGTGAAAGATTGTAAAGTACGGTGAGAATATCTGCACCCGACAGTGCTCCGCCGATGTGTCCGGATTTAGCAAGATAAACTGCTGTTACAATATCACGTCGTACTCTTTTTGCAAAGTCTTTGAGATTATTAAGTGTTTTATCGTCAAGCATTGTTTTATACTCCAAATTTTTTTTTGATAACATTTAAGAAGAATACAGGCATTGCAGGGAAAATGCGCTTGAGCCTTGCCGGTTGTGTTGTTACTCTGTAAAGCCATTCTAACCCCAGTTTTTGAAAAATTACGGGCGCTCGTTTAATTTCTCCGGACCAGACGTCAAAACTTCCGCCAATACCTATTAGTAGTCCGTTTTTTAAGTATTTTTTTGCATCTCTTATAAAGAACTCTTGTTTTGGGGAGCCTAATGCCGCTAATACAAGTTTAGGTGCTGTTGTTTGTAATTCTTTGTATATTTCTTCAGGATTATCAAAAAAACCGTTTCGTTTATAGACAATTTTTAAATCAGGCATATCTTTTTTGATATTTTCAACGGCTTTGTTTAATATTTCTTCGCTTGTTCCGACCATAGCAACCGGTATACCGCTTTTTTCACAATCAAGAAGAAGTTTGTAAGCAAAATCTATTCCTGCGATACGGTTGATTTTTTTACCGAGAATGCTCATCGCAATTTTAATTCCGATTCCGTCGGGAAGAAGTATGTCAGCATCTTTAAGAAGGTCTGCAAACTCTGTATTCTTAAAACTAAAGTTAACCATTTCCGGATTAATAGTTACAATTTGTGCCGGACGGTTTCCTTCAATCAATCTTAAAGCATTATCCAGAGCCTCTTTTTGTGTTGTATCCGCTATATCATATTCAAACAATTTTGCAGTTTTCATACTTAAATTATACTTGAAAAATAAAAAAATACGTTTTAAAATATTACAACAAGGATGTATAAAGGAGGGTTCATTTTATGAAAAAAATGTTAACAGCACTATTTGCTTTATGTATTGTTGGTACAACTGTTGCGGTTGCTGCCGATAATTCTACTTACACCGAAAGATGGATTAACAAAAAAGCAAATGAATTAGCAAAACCGCTTGCTGACAAAGAAAGAGAACTTCAAGCAAAACAAGAAGCGGCAGAAAAAGAACGTGCAGCGCGTGAAGCCCGCATCCGTGAGCAACAACGTCAGGCAGAAAAGGCCCGTCTTGAAAGACAAAAAGCACGTGAAGCTCAACAACGTCAAGTACAAAGTGATGTCAATAACCTGAAAAATTCAATTGATGCATTCAAAAAATATAAAAAGTAGTTTTATTAAGATAATTTAAATAAACGCCGGAAACATTGTTTCCGGCGTGTTTGTTTGAAAGGGGGATTTTATACTTCAGTTATATTTTCGGCGTTTTTGCCGGTTGCTTTTTTAGGAAATAAATCGGCAAAGAATTTTTTTATTTTGTTCAACGGACTGTTTAATTGTTTTGTCTCTTGTTCTGCTTGCAGCCTTGCATTTTCTGCAATTTCATCAAGTTCTGCTTCATTTCTTATATAGTGTTCGCCGTCAGGTTTGGTTGTATTGTTTTTAAGTGTGGTATTAAGCCTTTCGGAAACTTGTTTTCCGTCTTTGTATTCTTTAATTAATCTGTCAGTTCCGTTCTTTTCTACAATAAAACCGCTAAATGGTGTATCATCGGCTTTAAGGGCTTTACCGTCAATAATTTTTCCGCCCTGTGCTGCAAAGTCTTCTGCTTTTTGAATATTCGGGCGTGTAAATGTAGAAATAAAAGATTCTCCGTTTAATCCGTTTACGCGGGTGATATTTTCCAGTTTACCTTCAGGAGTATAATTATAGATTTTATCGTAATTGGTAGCCTTGGTCGGATCGTAAAATCCTTTACTATCAAAGTTTTTTGCAGCCCTTTGCAGTCTTCCGTTTACATAATAATATTCAAATTTGTCTCCGGTTCCTTCAACTTTTTTCGTTAATTTACCGGTGTATAATGTTCCGTCTTTAAGTTTGGCAATACCCCGTTCAAACACATTGCCTTCTTTTTTAAACATTTCTATTGTTTTTTCAGGAATGCCTTTACCTTTTTTTAAGTTGTATAGCAAATATGTGCCGACACCGAGAAGTGCTAAACCTGTTAACGATGTTGCGAGCAGATTGGATTTATTTTCTTTTTTTTCCGGCTCCGGAATTACTATATCATCAATTGTTGTTGTTTGTTTGGGCTGCTCTGCTGTTACTGTTTGTGCAGGAACTGCGGGGGGGGTGCCAATTGGCATGTTGTTTACTGTACTCATAGCTTACCTAACCTTCTGACTTCCGTAAAATAACTACATATAAATAAAAACATAAGATGTAAATTAATTGCTTTTTTAAGTAACCCGCCGTAATAATTCTTAATATTTGTTATTTATTGTGCCGGACAAATTTTGGCTTCCACGTGTTTTTGTTTTTCTACAATATTACCTAAAATATTCATTAATTCAGCTTTTGTATCTGCCTGATAAAAACTTCCTTTTGTTACAACGGCAGTGCATTCAAGTTGTTCAAGGTCGTCTTTGTCTCCGATATTAAATGCAATTACATCAATCAAAAAATCAGGACGAAGTCTTGATAGTTCTATGGCGTATTTACAAGGACTTTCATCGCAGTTTTCTCCGCCGTCTGTTAGTAAAACAATGTGTTTTGTTCCCTTAAATTTACCGAAATCACCTGCAACGGATTGTTTAAGTGAGTATGTTATCGGGGTCATACCCCGCGGGGATAGTTCCGATAGCTTTTGTGAGATAGTGTTTGCGGAATTATAAGAAACAGGAACTGCAAGCTCTGTTGCCTTGCAGGCATGGTATGCCGTAAAGCCGCACCTGTGTCCGTATATCCTCAGACCTACAGGAATTTGCGCAGGGATTTCAGGCAGATATTTCTCCATTGCAGACTGTACCATTTTTGCTTTTGATTCTCCGTTTTGAGTTTCTTCCATACTCTGTGAAAAATCTATTACGAAAAGCAAATGCTCATTTGGCTGACGAAATTTTTGCTCCGGAATATTCCCGGGCTGAAAAACCTCGTAAGCAAGACAGGGAAGCGCTGTGAAGAGTAATATGTAAATAATTTTTTTCATAATATCATTATGTCTTATTTACAAAATTTATTGTATTCGACATTTTTGCTATTTATAAACGATTAAAATGTAACGAATTCTTAACAAAGAACAAAATGTAACGAAATGTAAAGATGAATTTATAAACTCCTCAAACCCTGATATAATCCCCTATATGATATGATATGATATGATATGATGT
>CASELB010000009.1 GCA_949288685.1 uncultured bacterium | reverse complement strand
AGTTCAGGGTGACATGGTTTATTCAGGGTGACAGGGCTTGTTCAGGGTGACATGTTTTTTACCCCTTCAAACTTTACCTCACATTACTTTTATGTGGTATCATAGTCATAGAATAGGAGGTTTACATGTATCACGTTTATACCGAAAGAAATTACTCAGAACTATCCAAAAGTCTTATTGGCGAATTTATGAACCTTGACGAAGCAATGGCGTGTGCTAAAAAAGCTATTGAAGAAGACAGCGAATTAAACTACATTGTCGAAGAAACCGACGGACATTTTAACAGTTACGGTGAACTTGTTTCAACCATTGTTGCAGAAAGCTAATTATAAATACATATTTAGCCGCACTATTTCAAAATTAAGATACACTGCAAATATTACCCATACAAAATACGGGATAAGTAATATTGCTGCCGTTTTGGAATACTTGTAAAAAGCTATAATAGTCCACAAAAGTGTAATAACCAGAAGAATAATAACAATCAACGCTCCTTTGGGGTTCATATTTCCAAAAAATACGGGGCTCCAGATTAAATTCAGCACAAGTTGTGACATAAAAAGTATTGCAGCACCGCTCTTATTCCCGCCTCCTGATTTTAGGAAAATTATAAACGAAACTATCATCATAATATAAATCAATGCCCAGACAGGCGCAAAAATCCAGTCCGGCGGATTAAGAAAAGGTTTATTCAAATTATGATACCAGAGCATGTTATCCATATTATCAGTATAATAATTTTGTAATATATAACATTAGAAAATATGATTGATTTTCAGATTACAAAACTTAACCTTGCACGGCACTGTCTGATTACTTTAATAAAAGTATACAGTATAAAAGAGTTACACCTACCATACTATATTTGTCCTGCCCTATGGCGGAATATTAAACGCTTTAACCCGCAATGCCGGCTAAAGTTCTATCATATCAATGATAATTTTCTGCCGCTAAAAGAGTTTGAAAAAGACGATTTTATACTATATCCTGATTATTTCGGTATTAACCGGAAAAATGTTCAAGTACTCACTGCAAAATATTCTAACTTGATTATTGATAATGCACAGGCATTTTTTGCACCGCCTGCTGGGCTTGCAAGTTTCTATTCACTAAGAAAATTCTTTCCCGTACAATGCGGAGCGTATTTATACACAAGAAAAACATTTACACACAATTATCCAAAAGATAACAATATTTATAAAAACAAATTTCATCCGACTTACAAAGAATTTGTACAAAACGAACTGGTTTTAAATAACCAGCCGCCGTTTTTAATGTCAGAGAGCATAAAAATTTCCGGAAGTAATGAACGGGAAAGACGAATAGAAAATTTTTATCGATTACACGAAAAATATAAAAATATAAACCAATTAAATATAGAACTGACAGAAAATGATGTTCCGTTTGTTTATCCCTGCCTGACGGAAGAGAGTGACAAACTTGCACTACAGCTTGAAAAGGAAGGTAAAACTATTTTAAGATACTGGAATAACATTCCGCAGAGTTTTCCTGAATACAAGTTTTATCGTAACCTTGTACCTGTTCCGCTCTAACAGTATTTTTCTCTAAAGTTTTACAAAAACAGATTTTGGCTGTTTACAAATCGGACAAAGATAATCATCCGGCTCTTTTGTCAAATCACCTTTGTAAACATATCCGCAAACCGTGCATTTATACGCCAATTCCGTATGCTCCGGAGTTTCTTCAATATAAGTCGGTGCCGTTTTAGGGCTTTTCCCCTTTTTCACCCGGTGATAATATTCATAAGTCATAACCGGTTCATCTTTTAATCGACCGCAATCGTTGATTTTACCTAAAAATACCGTATGAGTTTCTGTTTCAAGAATATCGTCCACATCACAAATAATATAGCCGGTTGAATCAGCAATTACACTAAGTCCGTTAATATTTTTTGTTTCTATTCCCCGGAACTTATCAACCTCTCTTCCCGATTGAAAGCCAAATACAGGAATAATATTATCGTCAGCGTTTTGACCGAGTATTGATATTGCAAATTTTTTGCTTTTCTTTATACATTGGTTTGTATAATTCTCATGATTTATACTGACGGCAACTGTATCGTATGTAACCTGCATTGCACTATTTGCAATACACCCCGTTGCCCTCCCGCCGTTATCCAAATCTATTGTAGAGATTACATAAACCCCGTAAGTCAAATTCCATAATGCTTTTATATCCATTCCTGCCTCCCGATTATTAACACTAAAACATATTTATTGTACCATAATTTTATGGACACAGGAATAAAAATTTCAATAATCGTTCCGGTATATAATTCGGAAAAATATCTTGAAGAAACGCTTACAAGTCTTGCGGAACAAACATTGAAAGAAATTGAAATTATTTGTGTTAATGACGGCTCAACCGACAGGTCAAAAGAAATACTGGAAGATTTTGCAAACAGAGACAGGCGTATAAGAATTATTACACAAAAGAATAGCGGACAATCCGCTGCAAGAAACACGGGTATAAAAGCTGCACATGGAGAGTTTATAGGGTTTCTTGATGCTGATGATATTGCGGATAAGTCCGCATTTGAATTTCTATATAACAAGTCCGATGGTTGTGATATTGTTATAGGAAACATTTGTACTTATAATCAATCAAAACATTCTTACGACTACAATGACCCTTATTTGTCTATTAATTTATTTCCGCAGGAGCTAAGAAATAAGACTTTTTCTCCAGCAGAATGCTATGATTTTTTATTTAGAATTTCTGTTACTCCGTGGAATAAAATCTACAGGCGGAGTTTTATACTTGAAAATCGGTTTTTATTTATGGAAAATCTTAACTTTGAAGACAATCCTTTTTTCCTTGATGTATTTCTAAAATCAAAAACTATCTCACTGGCACCGGACGCCGTAATTTTTTACCGGATTGATTCTTCAACTTCTTACTCACATTCTAACGGCAAAAATGATTATAAAAAGCTGGATTTTTTTAAGATTATGGCGCTTGAAGAGAATATATTAAAGAAATACGGGCTTAACAATTTAAAAGACATTTTTAATCTGCATAAAATACAAACATTGTTTTACTGGTATAAAAAGATTAAAAATCCGTGGATAAAATTAAAATACACAGTAAAACTATTCAAAATTTATCCGTGGTATAAAATTGCAGGAAAGCATATTCAAAGATTTAAGTTTAACAATACTCTGGCAAATCTTCTTGCCCGAAGCAACGTCTATATCTGGGCGGAAGAAAGGCTTGCGGATTTCCTTAATTACGTTATTAAAAAATCAAAAATTAAAAACCCTGTTTTTGTAACAGAATCCGGAACTCTAAAAAATATCGGTAATTATGAAGTAAAAAATATAAAAGATGTAACCCCAAATCTGGTAATTACAATTACGTCAGGGATATACAATTACGATAAAATCGTAAAACAAAAACTTGAAAAATACGGATACGAAGAAAAAGTTACCGGTTTAATTTTTCCTGTTTAACTAGAACTTTCAGGTATAAAATTGCAAAAGTACTGTAGGGCAGGGCGGTTATAGAAATAAAAAATTTAAACTGTATAATATTTTAATAAAAACGAGGTAAATATAATGTCAGAAACAATATCATACACAACATCCGGCACCTGCTGCAAGTTAATGAATATTGAACTTGACGGGGACAAAATAAAAGATGTGGAATTTATCGGCGGCTGCAACGGCAACTTGCAGGGGATAAGGAACCTTGTTTGCGGAATGCGGCTTGAAGAAGTTGTAGCAAAGCTAAAAGGAATAAAATGCGGCGCAAAATCAACAAGCTGCCCTGACCAGCTTGCACAATGCCTTGCTGCGGTACTTGAAGAAAAAAGAAAAACTGCTGCAGTCTAGGGCTCGTATGTAAAATCCCTGTCGGGGTAAATGACATGTCACCCTGAAGGGGTAAATATACCCGTGTCGTCCTGAACAAGCCGAGCGGAAGATGTAAGGCGGAGCCGTATCCTTTTATTGCGAGGCGTTTCAGGGTCGCACTCAGGCATTGTAGGATGCAATTTATTGCACCTTGCATAAACTTATCCTTACCCACAGTCACTTAACGAAACAATAACGGGGCAAAATTTGTTTGAGCGTAGCGAGTTATTTTGCCTTGGGTTGAGTTTAGTGACTGTATTTAATTGCGGGGTTTTCTTTCTTTAGCTGTATTTCTTTCTTTTGCCTTGCAACCAAAAGAAAGAAATACAGTGCGGGCTAGGGGGTGCATAGCCCCCCTAAATAAATTATTAAAAAATAGTACTGTCGGGCGCAATTTATTGCACCGTGCATAGTTTTTTGCCGAGTAGAATACCCAACTTACAATACTTTCAGGATGACAGTTACTTTTACCTTATTTACCCGCCTCTCCCTCAATAAGGCAATTTAAAAATTTCTCCGTAAAGTCTATCTTATTAAAAAAGAAAGGAGAAACTATGAGTCATTTACATGTACACGAACTGGAAGATTTTATCAAATACGATGAAAACAGTGTTATTTTTGAGAACCTGCTCGAAAACACCGGCGGCAAAGTAAGACTTGCCGCACTTAAAAAAGGACAGGAAATTCCTGAACATACATCCCCGGGGGATGCAATGCTTTACGTAGTTGAAGGCAAAATTTTATTTTATATCAACCATGGCGGAGAAGTCTCCTGCTCAGAATGCGGGTGTAGTATTACCGAATGCGAAAATCACGAACTTGAACTGAAAAAAGGTGAGTTTTTGAGGTTCAATAAAGACGAACAACACAGGTTAAAAGCAGAAAAGGACAGCAAGTTGCTTGTTATACAGTTGTATTAAACAAAGAGGCGGCAAGGCTAAAGCCTTGCCGCCTTCTAATATTCTCTAAATAAAGTTTACGCAGAAATTCTGCCGGGAACAACAACACCGCCTTTAAGGTTCTTTTTATAGAACTCAACATGCGGCTGAAGAACACTGTCAAGAACTTCCGGGAATTGTTTTCCTGTCATAATTTTTTCAACAATTTCCTGATAAACAGTTGCAAATGCCCTTAACTGGGTCATAGCGCCTGCCGCTTCCGGAGTAAGTCCCATGCCTCTTGTTTCAACCGGTTCATTAAAGAATGCGCCTGTTGATTCATAAGACTTATTTAAAGCTCCGATCTACGCTTCCGCATTTTCTCT
>CASELB010000008.1 GCA_949288685.1 uncultured bacterium | reverse complement strand
GGATATTAGATAAGGAGAATAAATTATGGCTAGAGTTTTAATTTCAATGCCCGAAGGATTTTTAGACAAGATTGATGAAGTAGCAGGAAACGAAAATCGTTCACGCTCCGAATTGATTAGAGAAGCGTTGAGAAGCTATATTCACAGAAGCAAAGTTAGAAACACGGCGTACGCATCAAAGAATGCGCAAATTCTTGAGGCGCTGCTTGATTAGTTACGGGGAAACTTTACCGTAATTGTGAGATAACTAATCATTATAAAATACACGAGGAAAGTTGAAAAACACGAGAAATTACAAAAAACACTTAACCGGCTTATAAACAAGCCGGTTTTTTTTGATAAATTGATTTTTTTATTTTATAATCCTGTTATGAAAAGGATTATTATCGGGTTTGTATTGTTATTACTAATCTCTCCGGCTTTTGCCGCGGAGGGAAATACTATACCTCAGTCTGCAGGTACTCTTAAAGGCGGGAATATAAAACAACATACTGTTAAACAAACCCCAGTTGCATCCGCTAAGCAGACCGCCGGTCAACTGCAAAAATCTGATAAACCTTCTAATTCTCCCAGAGATTTATATGCGCAGGCGCTTGCTCTTTACAGTGACAATTCAAATGAAGCGGCGTTTGAAACATTTAAACAAATTCCTGAATATGCGCGGACAACAACTGCCTGGACTCTTATGGGGAACATTCTTTATGATATGGGCAAGAAAGATGAAGCGATTTTTATGTATAGAAGAGCAATCGCGGTTGACAGTAATAATTACAAAGCGTATTATAATCTGGGCAATATGTACTTGGAAGATGATGTTTTTTATACGGCAATTGATTGTTACAAAGATGCAATAAAAGCAAAGATGAATTTTCCTTACGCGTACTATAATCTTGGCATTGCTTATGTTAAAACGGGAAATTTAAAAAAAGCAAAATCAGCGTTTTTAAACGCTCTTGAATATAAGAAAGATGTGCCGGATTTTCATTATAACCTTGCTTACGTTTATAAACTTATGAATAAACCTAAACTTGCACAGACATATCTGGACAATTATAACAAACTTATGGGGTATTAGAGATGAATATTCTTGATGAGTTTGATACAATTGCAGCGGTTTCGACACCATGGGGTACGGGGGGGGTCGGTGTAATAAGAGTTTCCGGCAGCAAGGCTTTTGAAATTCTGGCGCAGGTTTTTCAGGGTAAGACGGAAGTAAAAGATTTCAAACCGTCACATTTTTATCACGGAGTAATTAGTGATGGCAAAAATATAATTGATGAAGTTATAGTGCTGCCGTTTTTTGAGCCGCACAGTTATACCGGTGAAAATGTGTTTGAAGTTCAGTGCCATGGTGGAATTAATGTTGTGGATTCCATTTTGTCACTTATTTTAAAGCACGGTGCACGGCTTGCAGAAAAAGGGGAGTTTACCAAGCGGGCTTTTTTAAATAAAAAACTTGATTTGGCGCAAGCTGAAGCAGTAGCAGATTTGATACATTCAAAAACAAAGGAGTTTGTTATCCCCTCATCAAAAAATCTTAAAGGTGCTCTGTCAATAAAGATTGGTGCGATTAAAAAAGATATAGTCGATGTCCTCTCTAAAATAGTTGCAGGGATTGATTTCCCTGAGGATGTTAAGGAACCTGAATACGAATATCTTGCGGAAGAGTTTAAAAAGTCAATAAATGAGATTGATAAAATTCTTGCAAACGCAAAAACGTCTAATATTCTGCGTCAGGGAATAACGGTTTCAATTGCAGGCAAACCAAATGTCGGTAAATCTTCTCTGTTTAATGCGCTCTTAAATCATGACAGAGCAATTGTGACTGAAATTGCGGGAACGACAAGAGATGTTATTAAAGAAACGCTTGATTTGGGCGTTCCTGTAACACTTGTTGATACTGCCGGAATTCGCTCAGATAGTGAAATTGATAAAGTTGAACAAATCGGGATAGAGTATTCAAAACAAACTCTGGATGAGTCTGATTGTGTGATATTTGTTTATGATGCCTCTCAGGGGATACTTGAGGAGGATAAAAATATTCTTGATTTGATTAATCCGGAAAAACTTATTGTTTGTGCAAACAAGTCTGATATTTCAAATAATAAGGTTTTAAATGCAATTAATATTTCGGCAAAAACCGGAACAGGGGTAGAGGAGTTAAAAGCGACAATAAAATCTCTGGTTTGTAACATTTCACCGGATGAACTTGATTATGTTACAAATATAAGACAGCAGAATTGTCTGCAGCGTGCTAAAGAATCTCTTACTCAGGCGCTTGCGGCGGCGGAGTATCACGAATTGCAAGATTTGATTTCAATTGATGTAAAATCGGCAGTTATCGCACTTGATGAATTGAGCGGCGAAGTTATAACTGATAATATTTTGAATAATATTTTTGATAACTTTTGCATTGGTAAGTAGTGAGTATTTTTTTTGTAATATTTTTTAACAAAAGGCAATTTTGTTGTAAAAAAATTCTTTATTAATATATAAAAAATACGGGGGAATTTTTATGTCATTCATGTCTTTTGATTACGCTGTCAAAGATAACAGCAAATATTACCAATCACAGTATGCGGAAACAAAGGTTGATACTTCGCATAAATCAAAATATGTTGTTCAAAAGGGAGATAATCTCTGGGATATTTCTAAAAGACATTTAAATGATAAGGATGCAACAAATGCAGAAATTCAGGAGATGATGTATAAGATTGCTAAACTTAATAAGAAAGACAGTTTGGAGGCTGTTAATAATATTAAAGTCAATGATATTTTGTATTTACCGGAAGTTGAGCCGGAAGTAAACCCGAAGGTTTGTTATGTTGGTGATTGGTTCCGGCATGAAAATCCTGTTAAGTCAAATAATGTTCAGATAACACAGGAAAAAAGCGGTGCTGATATGGCTGCAGAAACGGCAAAGAAAATTGTAAAAGCAGCAGGCGGAAGTATATATTCTCTTGATTATAACGGTAAAGAAGTTTATCAGGTAAGAGATAAGAATAAAATTCCGCGTGAGTTGTATGCAGAACATGGAAAAGCAGGTATAAAATACTGGGCAGAGCTGCTGGCAGCGGGGAAAGGCGATTCATTAAAAGTTGAAAAATCTTATTCTCATTCTCCGGTTGAGCCTACTGCATTACATATTGTGAAAAAAATAGATTCAAATCCATATTCTCCGACAGAGGCTCATTTGTACGTACAGGTTGATAAAAACGGTAAGCTGCAAAAAGTGGCTTTTAATTCTCCCGGTGTTCATATAAATAGTATTAGTTTTGACTATATTCTTGAAAAAGACGGTGTATTGCAACGTCCGTTGATTGCAATGTCGCAAACTGAAAATCTGGATAATTTATCTAAAGAAGAGTACGGTGCACTTATCAATGTCTTACAAGAATACATTGATAGGGAACTTTACGGGCAAAAATAGGGGCACTCTGTATTTTAACCTTGAAAACTTTTGAAATTTATAGTATTCTTAATAACCATAAGGTATTTAATCAGAGAGACAGGTTATTTTGGATTTAAAACTTTTATTTGATTTAATAGTAATTGTATTTTTGTTATTTTTAAACGGTTTTTTTGTAGCAGCGGAGTTTGCTCTTGTCGGGGTCAGAAAGACAAAAATTAAGCAGTTGTGCAATGAAGGGAATTTTAATGCAAAACTTGCGTTGGATGCAATAAAGAACCTGGATAAATATATTGCGGCAGTGCAGCTTGGTATTACCATTGCAAGTCTGGGTATCGGCTGGGTTGGTGAATCAGCGCTTGCTCGTTTGATTACACCTTTGTTCAAATTTCTGCCTGCAAATTATGATTCTGTTGCGGCTCACACAATATCAGCGGCAATTGCTTTTGCCGTAATAACAGTGTTGCATGTTGTGATTGGCGAATTGATGCCAAAATCTATTGCACTCCAGTTCCCTACAAAAACGACTCTGTGGGTTGCAAAACCAATGTATATTATCACCCGTTTATTTGCTCCGTTTGTTTATCTTCTAAACGGGCTTGGTGCGGTTCTGCTAAAACTATGCGGAATAGAACCTGCGCAAACACATACGGCGGCGCATTCTCCCGAAGAGCTTAATATGCTTATTGATGCAAGTTATAAAGGCGGTGCATTGAATGCTAAAGAGGCTGAAATGCTGCAGAATGTATTTAAGTTTTCAGAACTTTCGGTAAGCCAGATTATGCTTCCCCGACCCGATATGGTTTGTATACCTTTAAATGTTACGACAGAAGATTTGCACAGGATAATAATTGAAAACAAGTATACAAGATATCCGGTTTATGAGAATGATTTAGACCATATTGCAGGGATTTTAAATATAAAAGATATTTATACCCAAGTTATTGAAGGTAAAGAGATAAATATAAAATCACTTCTTCGGGATGTTTATTATATTCCCGAAACTATGCCGGTTGAAACGCTTGCAATTGAGTTTCAGCAACGGCATTTGCAAATGGCTATCGTTGTTGATGAATTTGGCGGTACAAGCGGTTTAATAACACATGAAGATGTACTCGAAGAAATTTTTGGCGAAGTGCAGGATGAGTTTGATGAAGATGAAGAAGTTGAAGTTAAACAAATCTCCGATGATGTGTATGAAATTTGCGGGAAAATGCGTACAGATGAGTTTTGTGACACTTTTAACGTCAAACTTGATGATGATGAAGATATAAATACAGTAGGCGGGTATTTCATAAAAAAACTCGGAAGGATAGCCCGTGAAAAAGATGAAATTACTGATGAGTATTTTAAGTACTGTGTTACTAAAACGGATTCTTCAAGAATAGTGAAATTGAAAATCCAAAAAATTAAACAAGCACCTTCTGAAACAATTTAATATTTTTTAATTATTAGATGAAAAAAAATATTTTATCTGTTAAACTAATAATTGAAGAGAAAGTATAGGGGCGGGGAATTTATGGCACAGGATAATACTCTTGTTATGATACTTGCGGGCGGTGAGGGCAAAAGACTTTACCCGTTGACTAAGGACAGAGCAAAACCCGCTGTTCCTTTTGGCGGACGGTACAGGATTATTGATTTTGTGCTTAACAACTTTATAAATTCGGGTTTCTATAAGATTAAAGTTTTAACCCAGTACAAGTCAGATTCATTGAATAAACATATTTCGCGCGGCTGGGCACTTTCTCCGCATATTAATCAGTATATAGATCTTGTTCCTGCCCAGATGAGAACCGGAGGTGCCTGGTATCAGGGAACCGCGGATGCTGTTTACCAGAATATGTTTCATATCAATGACGAAGACCCGAAATATGTGTGCGTGTTTGGCGGCGACCATATTTATAAAATGGATGTTTCGCAAATGCTGCATTTTCATAAGAAAAATAATGCGGATTTAACAATTTCTGCTATTCCTATTCCGTTATCTGAGGCGTCGGAATTCGGAATTATAGAAGTGGATGATAACTGGCGTTTGACCAATTTTGTGGAAAAACCTCAATATCCGCCAAAACCGATGCCAAATAATCCGGATATGTGCCTGGCATCTATGGGAAATTATATTTTTAAAAAAGATATTCTTCTGGATGCTCTTATCGAGGATGCTGGGATTGAAAATTCCAACCATGATTTTGGTAAGAATGTTATTCCTATGCTTTTAAATCAGGGTAAGAATATATATATTTACAATTTTTATTCAAATAAATTTGCGGGCATGACCGAGGCAGAGCGCGGTTACTGGCGCGATGTCGGGTGTGTGGACGCGTACTGGCAGGCGAATATGGATTTGCTTGTTGCAAATCCCGAATTGAATTTGTATTCAAACAAGTGGCCGCTTAGAACTTTTAATTATAACTATCCTCCTGCAAAATTTATCTGGCAGGAAGGTGATAGGATTGGTATGGCAACAAATTCTATGGTGTCAGAAGGTTGTATTGTATCAGGCGGAATAATCTCCAAGTGCGTACTGTCTCCGAAAGTGAGAATTAACAGCTACTCGCAGGTTACGGAAAGTATTTTGATGGAAGATGTTAACGTCGGGCGTTATTCAGAAATCAGAAGAGCTATTATTGATAAAAATGTTTCAATCCCGCCTTATACCAAAATCGGGTTTAACCGTGAAGAGGATGAAAAACGCGGGTTTTATGTTTCTCCAAACGGTGTGACTGTTGTTCCAAAAGGTGCTATTTTATGAAAAATATAAAAAAAATTATTATTTTTGTACTCGGGTTATTTATAGTTACGTGCTCATCTTATGTTGTATTTGCGCAGAAAGTATCGTCGCATGCTAACAGTCCGGCGTTTCAGGATGTGTATAACCTTAAGGAACCTTCGGTTTTGTATTTCTATAGTGATGATTGCAAATACTGTGTGGAGTTTATGCCTGTATTTAACAGAATAGCTGCAGCATACAAAGGTAAATATCATTTTGTTAAACTGGATGTATATGACTCAAGAAACGAAATACTCTGTAATAAGTTTAGAATACAAACAATTCCTGCGGTATTTATTTATGAGCCCCGTGACAAAGTTGTACATCCTGTGCACCCGTATTATTTGTCAGCGGAAAACAAATTAAAAGATGTGCTTGATACTTACTTAAAAGAGCGTTCTGTGCAGGGGCAAAAGGGAAAATAAAAGCATTATTACACTGTTTGGGGTGTATCTGTTGTTTCCTGCGTATTTGCAACTGCGGTATTTTGGGTAGTTGCCGGCTTTTTATGTACGGGTAGTTTTTTTATAATCTTTTCGTTTGTGTAATGTTCTGCCGTTTTTAAACCTTTTTCCGCCGCGTGGTTTATAAAATATGATGTTCCGCCTGAAGCAAGAAATGTTGAGGAGGTATTTATATTATTTACAAGATTATTTAATTTGGGATTTTTTTCTTGCTGATGGGTTTTAAGTTTATTGTCTGCTACGGTACCTATTCTGTTAAGAATTAATGAGAAAATCGTTGATAAAGCAATTGCTTTGCCGCCTGCTACCAGCATAAATAATAGTGCTGTTGATGTCGCAACACCACCGAGGAGCGGAATACCAAGTTTTAGTGTTGTTGAAATCCTTTCATTTTTTGTATCATCTGCGGCAATCATTACTCCCATCATTGCAAGCGGGGATATCATACCGAAAGTTATATCTGTTAGTGCCGAGCCCAGAGTTATGTCTCTTAGTTTGTCAAAGTATAAGTCGCCTTCGGCTGTTGTGATTTTATTAAGTTTATCAGAGGTCTTGTAAACCTGACGTCTTATATTCAAATATTCGTTGCGCGGTAAAACAGCTTTCAGGTAAGTTAATGTTTCCTGCAGTTTGCCTTTTTGTCCGGCGTTAATTGTTGTTTGTATATTTTGGGCAAGTCCGGTAATCTCTGTAAATGCTTTTTCTTTATATATCGGGTTTTCTTTCATTTGAGCAATAATTGTTTCAATTTTTGTTTCAATGTCTTTTGTCAGGGCTTCTCTGGAAGTTAATTCGTTTGTGCCTGAAAGAGTACGGTATTCTTTTAATTTATGGATTATATCTTTTAATATTTCACGGGATTTAGTATCCTGCGGGGCTATAATCTTATCAAAGTTTTTAATAAGTTTATATGTTGCAAAGAACTTGTCATCAATATTGTTAGAAATTAGAGACTTGTTTTTTAACAGGTAATCTTGATAAGCAGCTTTAATCGGGGCAAGCCATTCTTCAACGGTGAATCTTGTAAACTCACCTTTTTTATAATAGTCCATTGATGTGTACGCATCATAAAACTTGTCATTTACCCCTTTTAGCCGGTCTGTAAGAATTTGTTTTCTAGTTTTAAACGCTTCTTCAGAGAAGTTTTTGCCATACATTTTGTATGCATCAGCCATATTGCTCTTTATTATATTTAGAACCTGCCCTATGGTATAATTTTCACCTTCTATTGTTATTATTCTGGATAAATCTTCTGTTTGTCTTAATTTATCAATTTTATCAGAAATCATACGGTTGGTTTTATCAAAAGAACTGCTGCATTTTCTGTAATTAGATAATACGGCTTTAGTTGCAAGTTTATCCCAGGTTTGAGTCATTTTATCACAGAGTTTGCCAAGATGCAAAGCTCTTGCAACCTTGTTTGCAAAGCTGTCTTTCATTGCAGAGAAATTAACAAACATTTGTGAACGCATTAATGTTTTATCCAGAAAACGCGCTGCTTTAATGTATAAAGTTTCCAGAAAGGTTGTCTGTTCTTTTGTTTTATTTTTCAGGGTTTCTGCTTTTAAATACCCTTTTTTAATAAAATTGGATGCAAAATCCATAATATTTTTTCTGTAAAATACTGCTGCATAACTTCCGGCAACAAGTGCAATACCGCTTCCAATCAGGATATTTTTAAGTTTTTTATTGCTTTTATCTGTGTTATCAGCCGGAGTAAATGTATCGGTAGGATTTGCGGTTGTTTGGGTATTTGCGGCAGTTGTATCCGGTGCAGTCTGATTGTTGTCAGCACTTTTCATACTGACATTTCTGCCCTTGTTTAACGCGTATTGTCTTACACTAATTCCTTCCATATTTATATAAAAAATTTTACATAAAAAAAATTGCTATAATGTAACAAAATGTAACAAAAAAGCAAGTTTTTGCCAGACATAAACTTTATATATATAACACGAGGAGAATACTATGTCAGGCAATGATTATAATGTTGCTATAAAACCAATAGAAACATCTTATGCAGCGGATAGTATGGCAATTTCTAAAATAAATGAACAGAAATTGTTGTTTAATTTTAATACGAACATTCCTCCTTTAACTAATTCACCGGTTCTAAATCCGTTAGAAATTTTTAGTAATATGATGGAAGGTTTACATAAGCAGTTGAGCAGTATACGTTATGCGCTTTCGCCGGCTCAAATACAGCTTGCGCCTGTTACGTTGCCGCCTGCTGAAACTTTATTAGAGACAGAAAGTATTGATGCAGGTCAGGCATTTGATAAGATTATGGAATATGTTTTTAAGGATGAAGGCGGTTATGTAAATCATCCTAAAGATCCGGGCGGGGCTACTAATATGGGGGTTACACAAAGTACCTATGATTGGTACTGTAAGTTGAATAATATTTCGTCAAAAAATGTTAAAAACCTTACCAGAGAAGAGGCAAAACAAGTTTATTATCAGTTATTCTGGGAAAAATCAGGCGCTAAAGAGATAGCGGAAAAAGGGGATGCCAAATTAGCTTATGTTGTGTTTGATACGGCAATTCACAGCGGTATCGGGCGTGCAAAGAAACTTCTTGCAAAATCCAACGGAGATGCGGATACAATGCTTGAAAACAGGCTTGAATGGCTGCATGGGCTGAAAACTTGGAAAACATTTGGCAAAGGGTGGACTGCAAGGATAGATAAAATAGAATCAAGAATTGATAATTTTGATACGGCATCTAAAGAATACTTGGCATAATATTCAGACGGCTTTGAAAAATATTTTCAAAGCCGTTTTTATATTGTATCAAATCCTTCCTGAATAAATCGTTCTTTAATTTTTGCAATTTCTTCTTTTGTTGGTGTTCTTGCGTTTAATTTATATTCAAGTCCGAGTTTTTTGTATTTGTCGCGTGCCATATCGTGATAAGGCAATAGTTCTAATTTTTCCAGTTTATAGTTCTTTAAAAATTTGATTAATCCTGAGATATATTCCTCTTCCATAGTATACCCCGGGGTTAAAACCTGACGTATCCTTGTTTGTACATTATTTTCCTGTAAGAAATCCAGAAATTTCAGTACTTTATCATTTGGTTTGCCGGTCAATTCTTTGTGAATAGTATTGTTCAGGTGTTTGATATCAAGCATTACAAGGTTTGTATATTTCATTAATTCTTTTAGATTATCTGTAATATCGATATACCCGCAAGTATCAACAGCGGTATGAATGCTGTGCTCTTTGAACTTTTTAAACGCTTCAATCAAAAAAGGTATTTGTAAAAGAGGCTCACCACCCGAAACGGTAACTCCGCCGCCTGATGAGTCGTAGAAGACTTTGTATTTCAAAACATCCTGTAAAAACTCGTCCGTTGTCATGGTATTTGCTTTGCCTGACCATGTATCGGGATTGTGGCAAAACAGACACCGGAAACAGCATCCCTGCAGGAATAAAACGTATCTAATCCCAGGTCCGTCAAGTGTTCCCATTGTTTGTATCGAGTGATAATTGCAAATCTCCATAACAGATTAATTATATAATAAAAACTTATTATAATCATTAACCGCCGGATTTAATAAAATAGGGAATTATCCTCGAAATTCTTTCCCGCCTACTATTCTCAGGTGGCGATTAGACCCTTCTCCAACAGATGTACTCTCAAGATTATGCTGTTCGATAAGTTCGTGCTGCAGTTTCCTTATGTGCTGATTTTGCGGTGAAAGTTCTATATTTTCTGCGCCTGCCAAAATTTTATTAATGGCGGCTTTGGCTTCATCCAGCGCGCGTTCTGCATCATCACAGTAACCTTGCAGTTTTTCTGCCTGGTTTTGCATATCAAGGGCTTCTTTCATAACTTTTTGGATTTGTGCCATAGAATTAGTTTTTACATAGAATATTTGCAGCCTGTAATCATTTGCAGTGGATAAAACTTTTGCGCCGCCTTTGGCGAAGTTTTTGTGTGCAATGACTAAATCTGCTTCATCAATATTTCTGGTAATTTCGACATTTAAGTCAAGCCGCTCAATGATTTTTTCTACTATAGTTCTTGATACAGCGTAAAGATAAATCTTTTTAAACGGTTTCATATCTTCAACATACTGTTTTCTGTTGAAAGAGAACTTAAGACTGTCGCTTGCTTCCGGAAGGATTTTTTCTTCAATTTTATTGATGTGCTGAACAACAGTCTGTGCCGGCTGTTCAATTTTTGCCGGTTCTTCATAGGCTTTGTCGACTTTCCTGATTTCCGGTCTTATAGGCCATCCTCTTAAAATATAGTCAACAGCTTCTGATGCGTCTTTATAAACAGCAAGCGTGTTTCTGTCGATAATTTCGATAACAATGTCAAAAGTCGGTTGTTTTTCACGTTCAAGTACTGTTTTTTGTGAGCCGCGTCGTTTTGCTTCATCATCTCCCAGAGTTACTGATTGTACACCACCGACAAGATCGGAGAGTGTCGGGTTTTTAATAAGACTTTCGAGGCTGTTGCCGTGAGCCGTTGCTATCAGCATAACTCCGCGTTCTGCTATCGTTCTTGCAGCCTGTGCTTCTGCTTCCGTACCGATTTCATCTACAACAATGACTTCCGGTGTATGGTTTTCAACCGCTTCTATCATGATATCCTTTTGAAACTCAGGTTGGCGAACCTGCATACGTCTTGCACAACCTATTGCAGGGTGCGGTGTATCTCCGTCACCTGCTATTTCATTAGATGTATCGACAATAACAACACGTTTGCCGAGTTCATCAGCAACGAGTCTTGAAATCTCTCTTAATTTAGTGGTTTTACCAACTCCCGGGCGTCCTAAAAATAAAATACTTTTCCCTAATAAGCATACATCCTTTATGCAAGCAATTGTTCCTGTAATTACACGTCCTATACGGCACGTTAGACCAACTATTTTACCCTGTCTGTTTCTTATAGCGCTAATTCTGTGCAAGGTTCCCGGTATTCCTGAGCGGTTATCAGATGTAAATTCCTGGAGGTGGCTGGTTATGAAATTAATGTCATCCTCGGTAATCTCTTCACATCCTATACGCTCAATTTTTCCGCCGGCGTGCCTGATTTCTGGAATACGTCCTATATCAAGCACTATTTCTATTACATCTTCCAACTGGTCATGCGTAACATTACGGACAATTTTGTCAGGCATTATTGCTAACATTTT
>CASELB010000007.1 GCA_949288685.1 uncultured bacterium | reverse complement strand
TAAGAAATAATGTCAAGACGTTCTAAACCTGAAAGAAGAATCCCGGCAGCGGATCCTATCTATAACAATATCGATGTTTCAAAATTCATTAACAGAATTATGAGACGCGGTAAAAAGTCATTAGCAGAAAAAATCTTCTACGCTACTCTTCAAAAGATTGAGGAAAGAACCAACGAAAAAGCATTGGAAATCTTCCAAAAGGCTATTACTAATGCAACACCTCTCCTTGAAGTTAAAGCAAGACGTATCGGCGGTTCTACTTATCAAGTACCTATCGAAGTTAAAGCTGACAGAGGATTTGCTCTTGCATCTTCATGGCTTATTACGGCTGCAAAAGCAAGAAGCGGGAAATCATTTATTGATAAACTTACTCTTGAACTTATCGATGCTTCTAACGGTATCGGTGCAGCTTGTAAAAAACGTGAAGATACCCACAAAATGGCTGAAGCGAACAAGGCATTTGCTCACTACAGATACTAATTTCAGGTATTACATAAGGAGTATAAAGCGGTCAGGTACTTTACCTGCCGCTTTTTTAATTTATTGATTAATATAAAACCTGAATAACTTAAAAATAAGTCTCTTTTTACGTTTCATTCCGGGAATAAACCTTTTTCTAAACGTAATATTTTTAAGGTTATTCTCAATTCTTTTTATCTCGCCCGCACTGTAATTATACATCTTTTCAGTTTGTATACCGTATTTGCGTGCGGTTAAAGTAATTCTCATCAGGGCATTAGATATTATAGCAGATTTTAAATCAGAAATATCAACACTCAACGGTTCCCAATTAATTTTATCCCCGGGAGTATAACACGGAATAATTCCGTCCAGGACATCAAAACGCGGGTTATCAATATCTTCATTAATAAATATTACGGGTATTCCCATCGCCGCACATGGCATTGCACAGTGTATTCTGGAGGTTATAACAAGTTTTGCTTCATCCCTATAGCGTTTTAAAATACTCCGCGCACAATTTTCAAACTCAATTCCTTCTTCATCGTTGATTGGATAATTCTTGAATTTATACCTGTGAGTGATTGAATAATCTGCTGTCATCTTGATATTTTCCGGTATAACCTCTTTGGCAGCCGGCGTTAAATCCACAAGAAAAACTTTACCGTTTTCAGGTTCTGTTTTTCTTTCAGGAAAAGTCAGTGTCAAACACCCGGAAAAATACGCATTCACATCCGTGTTTTTGAAGAATTTTACAGTATTATAATCTCTGCAACCTACAGGCTCATAATCTTTTATTAGTTTATCAATTCCTTTTTGCAAAAAAATCTCTCTTCCATTGCTCGCCGTATTTAAATGATATCCAAGAAAGACGGGAATTATACTTTCCGACCAACCTGCGGGGAAAACACCGTATAAATTCCCAAACCACCCCTGCATAGGCAGCAAGACTTTTTCACCACTGTATTGCGAGATTTCATCTCTGTTTATCTGTACAAGTTCATCCGGCTTAATACCTAATAACGTATAAATATTTTCCACGGCAAGATTTTGAATACAGTCACCTATATTCCCGTACATATCCCATTCGGAACAATTATACCTGTATATTTCTTTTAGTCGTCCGTATCTCATTACCATTCCATTACATATTTAAATACTTTATAAATTTTTTTAATATTGCCAAATACATAAGTAAAATAATATGTGTGTCCCATTAAAACTGGTGCCCCAAATGCATACCGCCACCAAAATTGACTGTATGAACAAAATATATTAGTCCACGGCTTTTCAGTACCCGCATAGTGAATAATATACGGATGTTCTAAGCCGTCCAAATATGAATTTTCTCCATATATATCATAAAATTTTGTCTTATCGCCAGTTACATACTTTGTCATCACATTATAACAAAAATCCAAATGTAAAATTTTATCGTAAAAAGCAACATTTATAACATCCTGGTCCATGCCGCCAAAATTTTTTTGACTTAATTTAAGGAGTTCCGGTGTTATATTTTCTTCACGAATTTTTTTCAAATTCCACAAAGTAACTCCCGCGTTAATATACTGTGAAGTATCATCAAGTCCTATATCAGAATAATATTTTCCGTTATTTTTACGTTCCATAATACATTCCGCAGCTTTTACTCCGGCTATAAAATTATCTTTTAAATCTGTATTATACAGTCTGCACAAATCTTTCAGCACAACCACATCTGTATCAAGATAAATTACTTTATCAAAAGGTACCAAGTCCGCCATTTTTAAACGGTAATATGTCGGACAAGTTATATGTGATATCTTCATTTGTAAATCTTGAAACTCATTCTGCATACAAATGAAATTTATATTAACCCTATCCGCTTGCAATTTTAATAACCGTTTTTTATTTTTTTCAGAAAAATTTTCGGATACAAGCAAATAAAAATCATAAAAAGAATCTTCCGCCATATTTTTAATAGCAGATAACATTGTAATATACATCAATGCCGCATGATTATTATCAGACGCAAGTACTACAGGAATTTTCATCAACTATCATTTTATCAAAATAATATATGATTTAAAACCATTAAATATAGCCGTCTAAAATACTTACAGCACTGCATTTTCCGGCTTATTTATTTTTTCAAGTGATTATAAATTTTTTGTAACAAAATTATTGTAAAAATTTAAAAGAAAATACCATAAAACGTATAACAGTTGCTGGTGTTGATTTTACACCATTTAATCAATTTTATTTGTAAAGTTTTAGGCATGCAGCAATTTTTTTGCTATACAAAGAAAACTTTTTGAAGTATACTTTATTTATAATTTTTTGGAAATAAATTAAGTATTCCAATTAAGAGGAGATTTTGAGCGGTAGTGGAAATTCTATTACCGTTTTTTTTTTATGAGGAGAGATTTAAGAAAAAGATTAGCAAAAGCAGGCGCCGGCTGATTATAATCAGCCGGCGCCTGCAATAATAAAATTCAATTATTTATCTTCATTCAATAATGAACCCTGTACGGAAGAACCATCAGGACTGCTTGCAGCCTCCGATGGAGAATTGTTTACTGCTGGAGAGGTATCTTCATCCCCGTCAGTATTTACAATTTTATTACAGGAGACAACCGTATCATTATCAGCAAGATTTTGTGCCTTAACACCCGTTGCCGGTCTGCCCTGGCAAGAAATATCCTGTGCTTTAATTCTGGAAACAACTCCGTTAGCTGTAACAAGCATTATTTCATCTTTTTCATCAACAATAGTCAATGCAACAAGCCTTGAAGTGCTTGATTTAAACTTGGTTGCAATCAGACCGATACCGCCTCTGTTCTGAGTTCTGAATTCTGAAATTTTTGTTCTCTTTCCGAAACCGTCAGAAGTTACAACCAGAAGGTCACCGTCTTTATCTCTGGGGACAATATCACACCCGATTATTGTATCACCGACCCGCAATTTCATTGAATTAACACCTCTTGCGCTTCTTCCCAGAGGTCTCAAATCTTCAATCGGGAACCTTATTGCCATACCGCAAGATGTTCCTATAATTATTTCATCATTGGCTTTAGAAAGTTTAACCCAGTTTAGTTTATCATCTTCTTCCAAACCTATTGCAATTATACCGCTGCGACGAATATTGGCAAAATTATCAAGTTCTATACGTTTAATATATCCTTTTTGCGTAAGCATAATCAGGTTTGTATCATGTGAGAAATTACTTACCGGAACAACCGCCGTAATTTTTTCATCCTGTGAAATAGGAAGAACATTTACAATCGGCAGCCCTTTAGCCTGTCTTCCGCCTTCGGGGAAATCATACACATTAAGACTGTAACAAATACCCTTCGTACTAAAGAAGAGAACTTTGTCATGCATCATAGCGGTAAAGAAGTGCTGAATATCATCATCTTCTTTCGTTTTTATTCCGCTCTTACCTCTTGTTGCCCTGTTCTGACGTTCAAATGTATCGAGCGAAATTCTCTTCAAATATCCTTGATTTGTTATAAACACAGCCATAGGAATATTTGGTGTCAAATCTTCAATAGTAACTTCATCAAGTTCCGGAACTATCTGTGTTTTTCTGTCGTCACCGTATTTTTCTTTGTCCTCAAGAAGTTCTGTTTTTATTATATTCAAAACCTTTTGTCTGCTTGCCAAAATGTCTTCGTACTCGGCAATTTTCTTAATTAATTCATCATATTCATTTTTAATTTTGTCTTGTTCTAATCCGGTCAAACGTCTTAATTGCATTTCAAGAATAGCATTTGCCTGATCTGCATCAAGCCCGAACCTGCTCATTAAACCAACCCTTGCATCATCGGTTGTTTTGGATTTTTTAATAAGTTCAATAACTTCATCCAGCGAACCTAATGCAATCAGCAAGCCGGCTAAAATATGCGCTCTGATTTTTGCTTTTTTCAAGAAGTAAATAGTACGTCTAGTAACAATTTCAACCCTGTGTTCAACAAATTCATTGAGAACATCATACAAATTCATCAATCTTGGCTGTTTTCCGCACAGAGCCAGCATATTAACACCAAAGGTTGTTGATAATTGTGTAAATTTAAACAAATTATTTTTTACAACATCCGGCTTTGCGTCACGTTTAAGTTCAATAACTATCCGCATACCTTCTCTGTCGGACTCGTCACGCAGGTCTGAAATCCCGTTTATTTTACCTTCTTTAACAAGCTCTGCTATTTTTTCTATAAGCTGCGCCTTGTTAACCTGATACGGAATTTCCGTAACAATAATAGCAGTTCTTGCCTGACGTCCGCCGCCGCCCGGGATTTCTTCAATTGTCGCAACCGCTCTCATTTTAATAGAGCCTCTACCCGTTTCATAAGCCTGTTTGATATCTCCCAGCCCGACGATGGTCGCAGCAGTCGGGAAATCAGGTCCTTTTATATGTTCCATCAACTCGGAAACTGTAATATTAGGATTATCAATAAGCGCAATAGTACCATCTACTATTTCACAGAGGTTGTGCGGAGGAATATTAGTTGCCATACCGACCGCAATACCTGAAACTCCGTTCAATAAGAGCATCGGCAGCCTTACAGGCAGCACGGACGGTTCTTCCAGAGAGCCGTCAAAGTTTGGAACAAAATCTACAGTCTCACAATCAATATCTGCAAGCATAGAGGTTGTAATTTTGTGCATTCTCGCCTCTGTATAACGCATTGCAGCAGCACCGTCACCATCAACGGAACCAAAGTTTCCATGCCCGTCAACGGTTAAATATCTTGTAGAAAAGTCCTGTGCCATACGTACAAGCGATTCATAAACAGCCGTATCGCCGTGCGGGTGGTATTTACCAAGAACTTCCCCGACTATACGTGCACACTTTTTAAACGGCTTATCCGGAGTCATGCCCAGTTCGTTCATAGCAAAAAGAATACGTCTGTGAACAGGTTTTAACCCGTCTCTTACATCGGGAAGCGCACGTCCTACAATTACACTCATCGCATAATCAATATACGAACGTTTCATTTCCTCTCTTATATTAACCGGAACTATTTTTCCGTCTGAAAACATATTTTGCTGGCTCAAAACTTCCTCCTTACATCCCAAACAATATAAACTATTTTAGCATAAAAAAACTCGCTGTAAAGCAAACATAATGCACATAGTACGTTAAGAATACTTAACAATTTGCCATAATCAATTATTTTCATAAATAATATATATAACATCGGGACTGCGTCTTCTTGCAGGTTTGAGAAATCGCCCGGTGTCTTTATTTTTTCTTTTTAGGAAAACTTATAAGCCCGTACCCCGAAATATTATCTCCGCGGCGCCTGAATGAACATTTTATTCTGTCAAAATAACGTGAGTCTTTTTTCTCATACATCTGATAAACCGCACCGGCAACTATATCAGCAAATTGTGCTCCGCTGCTGTAATGGGAAGGAATAAGCGATATACCTTCAATAATATTATTAAAATCAGAGTGGCTGAATTTATCCACTATCAAAAGCCCTTTTTGTATGTCTTTTAAAATTTTGTCCGTATTTGCAGATTTTTTATCTATAAATACCATTCCGTTATACTCTTTTTTACTGTCTCTTGCTAAATCCTGCAGATAATACTGAAACCGCTCTATAATTTGTTTATAACTGAACCAGTACAAATCCCTCTGATTGCAAACGTATGACAACTTATACGCCTCTTCTATATCTGTAACTATGGAAATTATCTTTATTTCAGGATAAGAAACCAGAAGTTCATACAGTTTATTTCTAAAACGTCCCCTCTCTTCAAAACTCATATAACGCATTCCGTTTTTCTTTTCTTTATTACCCAGCGCAAAATAACGCCATTTAATTTCCGTAAAAACTTTATACTCCTTTTTAAGCTCTTTTAATTTCCTGTGCAATTCAATCCATAACTCCTCGGGAATTATGACCCCGCCTATAACAAAATATTTAGAGAAATTTTTGTTTTTCGGATCCACAGAGCCTGACTCTTCTAAGAAAAATAAATGCATTTAAATACTCCCTACAGACACACACGTATAATCACAGATATTATCTGCGATTTATTAAATATATTTCTCTCTCTATTTCTTAATCTAAAAAATTTTCGCTACACTAATTGTAACATAAGCCTTGAATTCTCAACAGTACTTCTTAAACAGGAATAAATATCAGGGTAAGAAACAAGGACGCACCAAATAATTTCATACAAAACCATAAAAAAAATAAAACCGGCGGCAACGGGATTTGAACCCGTGTCAACAGAATGAGAATCTGCTATCCTGACCCCTAGACGATACCGCTGCGGTTAAGTTTATTGTAAAACTAATAATATTTTTTTTCAAGGCAAATAATTTATTACACCGGTATACCTGCAACACCGATACCAACTGTTTTGCCCAAATACTGCTGCAAAGCCTATAATATCAGCCTTTAGAGCTAACATCGCCGCAAGAATGTAACAAAATGTAACAAAACTAACGATAGCAAATATTAAAAAAAATGGCAGGCAGGAATTAAACAAAATATCCCGAAACGGGGCGAATAATTTTTCTAATAATACTTGCATCGTACCCGATATATCCGGCGCGACGCGTCTTTGTACCCTATAGACAAATAAAATTTATTTGTTAAAATTGGAGTATAAAGAGGTTTATAATGGATAAAATTGTTAAAATAGCATGGGATTTAAATGAAAAATCCGAGAATAGATATGAACTGGTTTACGAGATTGCAGAACTTGCTAAAAAACTGGTTGACGAAACACAAATGAAAAAAGAGCGTGAAGACTTTGGATATGAAGAAGTTTCGGACAATTCTTACAAAAAAGAAAATCCGATTGAACACGCTATCATGGTAAAAGCATCAGAATCCGACGATGAAGGTCTGGTCGGCTAAGGGGTAACCGATTTATCCGTAATAGAAAAATTTAACCGGCAAGTATTGTTTTGCCAAAGTCAGTGTTGTATTAACAGGAGAGTATAAGTACACCATGCAGGATGCCGTATCATTTATAAAAAGCAAAACCGGTAATTTTACACCTGAAATAGGAATAATTTTAGGTTCCGGTCTGGGTTCGCTTGCTGATGACTACTGTGAAATTGCAGTACCGTACGCTGATATCCCGGGATTTAAAACGTCAACTGTTGCCGGACACAAAGGTCGTCTGGTTTTTGCTGATATATGCGGCAAAAAAATAGTTATGATGCAAGGGCGGTTTCACTACTATGAAGGTCACCCGATGGAGACTGTTGTTTACCCCGTAAAGGTTATGAAACAACTCGGCGTTAAAACGCTTATTATAACAAACGCAGCAGGCGGCGTTAATACTGATTTTAAGCCCTCTGATTTAATGATTATAACAGATCATATAAACTTTATGGGTACAAATCCGTTAATCGGGAAAAATGACGACACACTAGGCGTAAGATTTCCTGATATGAGTGAGGTGTATTCAAAGAAACTGGTTACACTCGCAGAAAATTGCGCGCAAAAACTTGGCATATCACTGCATAAAGGCGTATATATGGCGCTTACAGGTCCGTCCTATGAGACCCCTGCAGAAGTAAAAATGGCAAGAATATTAGGCGCAGATGCAGTCGGGATGTCTACTGTTCCTGAAGCAATTGTAGGGCATTACTGTTCCATGGATATACTTGGCATAAGCTGTATTTGTAATAAAGCCGCAGGCGTCAGCACAGTTGGACTTACCCATTCAGAGGTAATTGCCGCTGCTGATTCGGCAAAACAAAAATTTATCACTCTTGTACTTGCTATTTTGAAGAATTTAAACTAAAGGAGGGTGCATGCTTACAGGACCTTTTCTTGATAAAAACTGGATAGGGCAAAATCCGGATTATCAAACATCCGATATTATAATGCTCGGATTACCGTTTGACGGAACCGTAACAAACCGTTCCGGTTCAAGATTTGCACCGCAGCAAATACGTTTTGCAAGCTGGGGTCTGGAAGATTATTCACCTTATTTTGACAAACATCTGGAAGATTGCAATTTCCACGATGCCGGAGATTTAGAGTTTCCCATAGGCAACACCGTTGAATCTCTTAATCTGATTGAAAAAAATGTTGAAGAAATCTATAAAGACGGCAAACGCGTCTTTGGCATAGGCGGAGAACACCTTGTAACTTTGCCTGAAATTAAAGCATTGAGCAAGTTCTATAAAGATTTCGGGATTATACATTTCGATGCCCACACCGACTTAAGAGACGAATATTTAGGACAAAAACTTTCTCATAGCGCGGTTATAAAACATTCCGCCGAAATTGCGGGATTTGAAAACCTGAAGCAAATCGGCATACGCTCCGGCTTAAAAGAAGAATTTGAATTAATGAAAAAACACAATACCCTTGTTACAGAATATTCCGAACTTGATGTTCTAAAAAACAAGCCTGTATTTGTAACTGTTGATTTAGATATTCTGGACACGTCCATAATGCCGGGAACAGGAACACCGGAAGCGGGCGGGTTTACGTTTAATGAACTTCTGGGCTGGTTTAAATATTTAAAAGATTTTAATATTATAGGGGCTGATGTGGTAGAACTTGCACCGGATTATGACGCAAGCGGAGCATCTACCGCCGTAGCCGCAAAAGTTATCAGAGAGCTTTTAATGGTGATGTAATGCACACAGATATAAATATTTTAAGAGACAAAATAAACCGTGCAAATTACGAGTATTATGTACTTGATAATCCATCAATGAGTGATTTTGAATACGATACGCTTTTTGCGGAATTAAAAAAACTTGAAGAAGAAAATCCGGAACTTGTTACACCTGACAGTCCGACCCAGCGTGTCGGAGGAATTAGTGAAAAATTTGCTGAATACAAGCACAAATACAGGCTCTACAGCCTTGATAACACTTACAACGAAGAAGAACTGATTAAATGGTATGAACGGGTTACAAAAGAATGCGGCAGCGCGCAGGAATTGGTTTGTGAACTTAAAATTGACGGGCTTGCAATGGCACTGAGTTATGAAAACGGGCTGTTTATCCGCGGGGTAACACGCGGTGACGGAATTGTCGGAGAAGATATTACTAAAAATCTTAAAACCGTCCGCGCAATCCCTTTAAGACTTTTTGAGCCGGTAAGCATTGATGTCAGGGGCGAAGTTTATATGCCTAAAGACTCTTTTGAAAAACTTAATGAAGAAAATGCAAAAAACGGTGAAAAACTTTTTGCCAATCCGAGAAACGCTGCAAGCGGCTCAATACGGCAATTAGACAGCACCATAACCGCTAAAAGAGATTTATCTTTCTTCACCTACACAGTTATTATTGACGGAGAAAGTCCGGTAAAAACACACTGGGATGCCCTTCAGTATATTAAAAAACTCGGATTTAAAGTTAATCCCAATATCCGTCTTGTAAAAGATATTTACGGAGCAATTGAGTATTGTAAAGAATGGGAAAACAAACGTTTTGATCTGGGATACGCAACAGACGGCGTTGTTATAAAAGTAAACAGTCTCGCATGCCAGCAAGAAATGGGATATACTGCACGCGCACCCAAATGGGCTACAGCTTTTAAATTTCCGCCGGAAGAAATTACTACAACCCTTAAAGATATTGAATGGGGTGTAGGAAAAACCGGTGCGGTTACGCCTGTTGCAATACTTGAGCCTGTACTTCTTGCCGGCAGCACGGTATCAAGAGCAAGCCTTCACAACTTAGATGAAATAAAAAGGCTTGATGTCCGCATTGGTGACAGAGTTTTAATAAAAAAAGCCGCAGAAATTATACCGAAGGTTATAAAAGTTGTGGATGATGAAAACCATTACAAATTGCCGGTTTACGAAATGAAAATGTTTTGTCCGGACTGTAATTCACCGTTGGAAACAAGAGAAGGGGAAGTTAATCTTTACTGTTCCAATCCTGATTGCCGTTCTGTCGTTCTTGCACGACTTGAATACTGGGTATCTAAAGAAGCTATGGATATCGATTTTGTCGGACCATCGCTGATTGAACAACTGTATGACAGAAAAATGGTATCTACTCCGGCAGATTTTTATAAACTTACAAGACAGGACTTAATGCAATTAGATTTAATAAAAGAAAAATCAGCAGAAAATATATTTACATCAATAGAAAAAAGTAAATCCCGTCCGCTTGCACGTTTTATAACAGCACTTTCCATAAGGCACGTAGGAAAAGAAACAGCAGATATTCTTGTTAATGAATTAGGAACATTAGAAAATATACGTACCGTTTCAAAAGAACAACTTGCAAATATTGAAGGTATAGGGGATAAAATTGCAAATACCATCTGGGAATTTTTCCATAAAGATGATAATATAAAGTTAGTTAATGAACTTTTAACACTGGGAGTTATTCCGCAGGAAGGCGGACAAAAGATTTCAAACAAACTGGAAGGCAAAACCTTTGTACTGACAGGGGCACTGGCGTCAATGACCCGGGATGAAGCAGGCGATAAAATCAAACAGATGGGCGGAAAAGTCTCGTCATCCGTTTCTAAAAAAACCTCTTTTGTTGTTGCAGGAGAAAATGCCGGTTCAAAATATGAGAAAGCTCAAAATTTAGGTGTTATAATATTAACTGAACAAGAATTTCTGGAAATGATAGGCGGATAATATGAAACAAAAAAATAAACTTAAGCCGGAAAAAAGAGTAAAATTAATAGAGATAAGGGGACTCGGCGGGTTCCTGAAACTCGGATTTATAGGTATTTGTCTTGCTGCAGGGTTCGGGGTATTCCCCGGGGTTGCTCTTATGTACTTATGGAATCTGTTGCTTGCCGCTAACACAACTCTTCCTGCAATCGGTATATTGCAAGGTTTATTGCTGTACGGTATACTGGTTATAATTTATTTTATTCATAACCGCCCGCGATTTTCCATTTCTTGCGGTTCATTCAGCGAAATGTCCGATGAAGAACTTGAAAATATTATAATGAAAGCTAAACTTGATGCCGAAAAAAGAATGAAAATGGCTAATTTTGATATATTCCAAAGTAAGCTGGAAGAAATTGAAAAAAATAATACTGAAGAACAAGAAGAGAAAAACGATAAAAAAGAAGTTTAAAAGGAATGATTTTGAGTACTAAAAAAGTTCAAGAAAAAAACATAGACGAAACACTGGAACAATGGCTTATGAGTTATAAGCAAAGCTCTGACGCCAATGAACGTGCAAAATTAAAAACACTTATTGTTACGGCAATGATGTCAAAAGTAAGAAAAATTGCAACAACAATCGCACGACGGGATTACGACCCTGTGGACGATCTGGTTCAAGCAGGAGCAATCGGGCTTATCAAAGCGATTGAAAATTTTAAACCCGAATTGAGCAAAAGTTTCAGAATTTACGCAGGTTATTTAATTATCGGAGAAATGCGCCACTATATCAGAGATAAAATGTCTCTCATTCGTGTTCCCCGCGAAATTCAGGAACTTGCCTACCGTATTAACAGTTTCGTTACCGATGTATCTGATGATTACATCGACAATTTGACTCAGCAAGATATTGCGGAAGCCTTAAATGTACCTGTAAAAAAAGTCGGCTACGCTATGGAAATGGACAGGCGTAAAAAAACCGTATCATTAGATCATATCTACGATAAACATGACCAAAATATTTCATTTGAAGAAATTATCGGAACTGATGATTACAAATTCACGGCAGAAACGTATGACCAGAAAATTATATTAAACGAAGTAATAGAAAAGCTGCCTGACGACTTAAAAGAACTTATCTATCTTTATTATCACGAGGATTTGTCACAAAAACAAATCGCCGAACGCACTAACCTCTCACCAATGATGGTATCAAGAAAATTGAAGAAAGCGTTTGATATCCTTTACTCTTTAATAACCTCCGAAAAAAGGAAAATATAATGTATAATTCCAATTTACCGGTTCTGATATTTACGGCTGTTGTCGGATTATGTTTTGGCAGCTTTTATAATGTGGTAATTTTGAGAGGCTTAAGCGGTGAAAGTATAGCTTTTCCCGGTTCAAAATGTCCGAAATGCAACACCCCGCTAAAATGGTGGCATAATGTACCCGTTTTATCATACATTATGCTGCGCGGCAAGTGCGCCTTCTGTAAATGCAAAATTAGTATCCAATATCCGGTTATAGAACTCGTCACAATGCTGCTCTTTATGAGTGCTTACATTAAATGGGGATTAACATTTAAAACCCTTTTTGTAATTTCATTCTTTTCATTGTTTCTTATAACAACCGTTACCGATATATTGGAACGTGTAATTTTAACACGCCATGCCTACATTTTGGGCGGATTAGGAATTTTATACGCCTTAATAACTTTATTTTATCCGCAATTTTATAATTGCTTGTATTTAGGGGAAAATCCCGTTGTTGTATCAGTACTAGGAATTCTTGCCGGTATTTGCATTATGGAAATTCTTGCAAGAAGCGGATATCTGATTGCAAAAACCCGTGCATTCGGAGAAGGCGATTCTTATATTGCAGGAGCGTTGGGAGCGATATTTGGGTGGAAATATGTTTTAATTGTCCTTGGTGCAGGATTTATTATACAGTTTTGTTTTTCACTTCCAATGTTTTTAATAAATCTTTTTAAAAGAGGAGAAAATCAAACAGCAATTGAGTTTGTACTATTTTTGGCACTGGCTGCTGTTATGTGGTTTCTAGGAAACAAAGTCGAACCTGTTATTTATATAAGCGGACTTGCATTACTTGCCGTTATCGCTCTGCACCTGGTAAGAAACATTATAAGAAATCTTAAAACTCCGGCAGGAAATACGTATCTCCCTTACGTACCAGCAATGATAATTGCAGGATTTGCAGGAATATTTTTATGGTTCTAAGCATCTAAATTTATAGAAACTCTTTTTTCAAGATTTTTTCGGAAGTTTATCAAATCCTCTGTTTCTTTTCTTGTAATAATATCTTTAATCTCAGGCCCATGAAAGGCTCTATAACGTTTTGTCACTTCAGGAGAAAACTTAAATCCTTGAGCCGCCAGAGAAAAATAATCTGCTATAAATTCCTCGGGACAGGACATCGCGTTACGGGAAATAAGAGCCTCAGGCTTTTCATATAATGCTTTTAGAGTCTTCTCATTAATATACCCTTTAGCCAAGCATTTATCCAGATTTAAATCGTTAAAATACCCTTCACTATACGCTCGTTTAAAATCTTCTATTAAAATACTTTTTTCTTTTTTATTTAAAAAAGGTCTAAAAAAACCGCGAATTTTATTAAACAAGCCATATAAACCTTGATTATACTTTAAATTCTTCTTATGCAAAAAGTGCCCTTCTTCGTGGATAACAAGTGAAGGTGACGAAACTTCAAGCCTGCCGGGACCAAAAATATTATAATTTCCCATCTGTAGTCCCGCCGTATTAGACCGCCTGGGAAGCTGTGATTCGTCTATATATATCTTTGGAATATTATACCCCTTATTTTTTAACAACAAATATACTTGTTCAAGATATTCCGCAGTATTAATACTGTTTGCCGCCTCGTTTGTAACTCCGTTTTTACGGCAAATACGTTTAGATGTAGGGATAATAGTAACTTCTTTTCCCAGATTTTTACTCATATTTGCACTATGATTTTTTAACAGTGATTTATACAATTTGTACTGTGATTTAAAATCAATCTTTATGCCCATAAAAATTCCCCGTTATATATATAAAAACAAATATCCGGGTTAAATTGCCAAAATTTTAAGAAATATTAATACATAAAATTCTATCTCCCCCGGGTTAAACGGGTCTGCAGGCAAAGGCTCACGCTTTGCCTTCCGCCCTCCGCGTTTGAACTTTACGCAACCTGAACCGTATACCCTAACTCTTTAATAATTTTCAACGCAGTCGATAATTGCGGCTGTTGTTCCCCATTAAAAATTGCATAAAGATTACTTCTTGAAATACCTGTTTTTTTAGAAATCCCTGAAATAGAATCTTTGGCTCTTACTGCATATTCCAGCGCTTTTACAAAAGCATTCAAATCATTGTCCTGCAAAAATTCTTCAAAACCAAGATTTATCCATTGTTTTATATCATCATCTGTTTTCAAGTCATTTAAAATATATTCATTAAAAGATTTTGATTTAGTCATTATCAAGCCTCCATTGATTAAGAAGTTCCTGCGCTTTTTCTATATCTTTCGATTGCTTAGATTTATCACCACCGTTAATTAATAAAATAATTTTATTATTCTCTTCAGTGTAATAAACTCTGTATCCTTTCCCAAACGTAAAACGTAATTCTGATATATTCTCCGACAACTTTTTTGAATCTCCGAAATTTCCGTCTTCAAGCCTGAGAATCCTTTGATTTATCCGCTTTCTTGTACTACTGTCCAGAGAATCTAACCATTCAATTATCGGGGCTTTACCGTTTGGCAATACAAGATATTCAATTTTATAATTATACATAATTATATTGTACTGTATACAGGACAGTGTGTCAACTGACATAAATTTATTTTTCGTCCCATTTAAAAAAGCGCTTTCGCGCTCCTTCTTTATTAGCGGGAGACGGGACTCTCTTGCTCGCTCGCGTTAAACGGGTCTGCAGGCAAAGG
>CASELB010000006.1 GCA_949288685.1 uncultured bacterium | reverse complement strand
TGTTCACGTACCGCTTTCAATTGAGGCTCAAACAGAAGCAAGAATGCTTATGCTTGCTACAAACAATATTCTTGCTCCGGCAAACGGCAGACCTATTATCACTCCGTCACAGGATATGGTTTTAGGAATGTATTATCTGACTATCTTAAAAGATCCGTCAATGCCGGTTAAAGGTTACTTCTATAACTTCCAGGATGCTATCTCTGCTCTTGAAGTCGGCGTTATAAAACTCCACGACAAAATAGTTGTCAGAGATGAACACGGTAAACGAATAGAAACAACCGTTGGCAGAATTATATTTAACGAAGAAGTTAGAAAAGCACTTGCTTAATAAAAAAAAGGAAATTGAGGAAATATAAATATGGAAAATACATACACAAACTCAACATCAGCTCCTGAGTTTATTAATAAACAAATGGATAAAGGCGGTTTGAAGAACCTTTTGTCTCAAATTTATCTTGAGTACGGCGGTGCTAAAACTGCAGAGCTTGCTAACACCTTAAAAAACCTTGGGTATAAATATGCGACCAAGTCAGGTGTTACAATTTCTATAGCCGACTTATCTGTTCCTGCAGTCAAAAAAGACTTATTGAAACAGGCGGAAGAAGAAATTGAAAAATCAACAAACAGATATTTAAAAGGGGAAATTACCGAAGTTGAAAGATATACAAAGGTTATTGATACCTGGTCAGAAACAACTGCAAAGTTGACAGAACAGGTAGTTGAAAACTTTGATAAATTAAACCCTGTATATATGATGGCATTCTCCGGTGCAAGAGGTAATCTTTCACAGGTATCACAATTAGTTGGAATGCGTGGTTTGATGGCAGATGCACAGGGGCAGATTATCGACCTTCCGATTAAATCAAACTTTAAAGAAGGTTTGTCTGTTACTGAATACATTATTTCATCATACGGTGCAAGAAAAGGGCTTGTAGATACTGCGTTAAAAACTGCTGACTCAGGTTATTTAACAAGACGTCTGGTAGATGTTGCGCAAGACGTAATTATCAGAGCCAAAGATTGCGGAACTGATAAATACATTGATATGAAGCCGATTATGGATGGGGATGCCGTTATAGTTCCGCTTATTGACAGATTGTTAGGCAGAACTGTTGCCCAGGATATTGTTGATGATAAAGGAAATGTACTTGTTAAGGCAAATACTACTTTAGACAGAAATGATATCAGAAAAATTAAAAACCTTAATCTGACAGAAGTAAAAGTTCGTTCAGGTTTAACCTGCGGTTTAGATTACGGTGTATGCCAAAAATGTTACGGCTGGGCAATGACGACACAAAAACTCGTTGATATTGGTGAGGCAATAGGTATTATTGCTGCACAATCAATTGGTGAGCCCGGTACACAGCTTACAATGAGAACATTCCACACCGGCGGTGTATTCAAAGGCTCAGGTGCGATGAAAATTGTCGAAGCCGGCATTAACGGTAAAGTTAAATCATCAATTAAGACAAGAGAATTAAGAACCCGCCACGGTGATATTGTACAGGTGTCAATTTACGAATCTGATATAGAGGTTGTAAGTGATAAAAAGACTGAAAAATATCACGTTCCGGCAGGTGCTATTGTCCACTTTACAGACGGTATGGAAGTTAAAAAAGGATTTAAACTTGCTGAATATGAACCGGTTTCATCAGGAGACGGCAGCCGTTTAACAGAAAAAGCTACTAAGGACATTACTTCTGATTTGTCAGGCGAAGTTTATTTTGAAGACTTTGTTGCAGATGAAAAGAAAGACAGACAGGGTAACATTTCAAGAACTGCAAACAAAAACGGTATTGTTTGGGTTATTGGCGGTGACGTATATAACCTCCCGGGTGGTTCAAAAGTTCTTGTTAAAAATGAACAAAAAGTTAAACAGGGTGAAAAACTTGCCGAAACGTTAACAGTTTGTGAGCATGGCGGTGAAGTTCGTTATTCTGAGGACTTAGAAATAGAAAATGTTAAATTTGAAGGTGAAACAATTAATAAAATTGTTAAAGGTAAAGAAATTACTATTGTAATTGCTTCTTTAATGCCGTCAAATGCGACATTTGAACAAACTAAAAAGGAACAAATCTGGACAGTTAAGAAAACCGGTGAACGTTATATCGTTAAAACACCAACAGATACTACTGTTGAGAATGGTATGATTATTGCCGAGTTAATTGACGATGAATGTTCTGTTTCTTCATCAGGTGAAATTAAGTATGTGGATGTTGAGGTTGATGAAAATCAAATCGTTACAAAACCGGGCTCTATCGTATTTATACCTGAAGAAGTACATCAGATAAACAAAGATTCATCTTTGAAAATGGTAGAAAACGGTACATTTGTTACTGCCGGTACTGAAGTTGTTAAAGATGTGTATACACACATTGACGGTATTGTTGAATTTAAAGAATTTAATGATATTATTCACGAAATTACGGTAAGACCAGGCGAAGTTCATACATTACAAAGCATCAGTGAACTGAAAGTTGAAGAAGGTGCTGTTGTTGAAGCAGGTACGGTTATTGCTAAAGGTGTTAAAGCATCTGAAACTTCGATTGTTTCTATTATGGAATCTGATTTTGAAGATTTAGATATTGATGATCTTGATGAAGAAATTGAGTCTTCATTAAGTATGGCTGATGAAGAATCATTGGAAGATAAGCCTGTTCAAATCTTAATAAGACCTGTTCAGGTTCTTAATGTTGAATCAAAAGCTGTATCAATCAAGTTTAATTCTTCTGATAATCTTATTAGCATGGTTCCTGTAACTCAATTACAGTACAAGGACGGTGCAAGAGTCAGAAGTATAGATGGTGCAACACTTACAAGAACCAGTCTTGTTCTCCAAATGCAAGGTTACCTGTCACACTTGAAAGGTCTTGTAGAATTGAATGAACAGGGCGAATTAAAAATTGTTGTACTTGAAACTTTAATTGTTCGTCGTGAACTTGAAGGCAACGCTAAAATGAACGATGCACTTCAAACGGAACTTCTTGTTAATAACGGCGAAGTAATTAAACCTAAAACACCGGTTGCAAAGACTGAAGTTTTGGCAATAAATGACGGTGTCGCGGCTATTAATGAAAAACTTACGGATGCAAGAAGATTACTTGTTAACTGTGCAAATTATGAATCTAAAGTTAAAATTTCAACAGCTTCCAAGGTTAAGAAAGGCGAGTTCGTAAGACTTGATCAAGCATTAACCGAGGGCGGTGACATTGCACCTGTTTCAGGTAAGGTTATTTCTGTTTCTAAAGATGAAATAGTTATCAGAAACGGTCGTCCTTACTTAATTAGTCCGGGAACAATGTTACAACTAGAGGCCGGTTCACTTGTACTTCGTGGTGATATGCTGGCTACACTGGTATTTGAAAGACAAAAAACAGGTGATATCGTTCAAGGTTTACCGAGAGTTGAAGAATTACTTGAGGGTAGAAAACCTAAAGATTGTGCAATTCTTGCTGAATCTGACGGTATTGCGGAAATAGAAATTGAAGATGAAGTTCCAAGATTATTCCTTGTAACGGATAATGGAAGAACAGAAATTAAATTTGCTATTGATGCAAGTATACTTGTTTCTAATAAGCAGCAAATTAAAAAAGGTCAGCCGTTGACAAGCGGTCCTCTTAATCCGCAGGACGTAATAAGACTTTGCGGTCCGAGAGCTGCTCAACAGTACCTTGTTGATGAAGTACAACGTGTATATCGTTCACAAGGTGTTGAAATTGCTGATAAACACATTGAAATCATTGTTCGTCAAATGACAAAGAAAATCAGAGTTGTTGATCCGGGTGATACTAATTTGTTACCGGGAGAACTTATTGAAATTCAAGCATTTGAACACGAAAATGAAATTGTGAGAGCTGCCGGCGGTGTAGAAGCTACCTGTGAATATATGTTGTTAGGTATTACCAAGGCATCATTGAATACGGAAAGTTTCATTTCTGCCGCATCATTCCAGGAAACAACACGTATTCTTACAGAAGCGGCAGTTGAAGGTAAAAAAGACTTGCTGAGAGGTTTGAAAGAAAACGTTATCATAGGTCGTTTGATACCTGCAGGTACAGGATTACATCACCTGACTAATGCTAGTGAAGAACGCGATAAGGAAGCACAAAAACGTGCGGCACAACGTAATCAGGCAAGAAAACCATCTGCCATTCTGGAAGAAATAGAAGGTATGTTCGGTGCACCTGATTATATAGTTGGGGAATAATCGTTTGTCTTATATTAAAAGAGCAGACAGCTATGTCTGCTCTTTTTTGTTATAATATAATTATGTTTCTTGGAAATTTAAGAAAATTTGTCAGTTATTTTGCAGGGGATAAGAAGAAAGATATAGCTGCTTATGTTATTATGTCTTATTTCGCGTCCATACTTGAAGTTTTTGGAGTTGCAATTGTTTATCCTTTTATTTTATTGATATTAAAACCGGAGTTATCTGCACGTTTACCGTTTCATTTTTCGCCATTTTATCTTGGAATCGGAGTATTGGGGCTGTTTGTTATAAAAAATATTTATATGATTTTTTGTATAAAAAAACAGGGAATATTAATAAAATCAATAGAAACCGGAATTATGAAAAAATTTATAGATTTTTTCTTAACGGCACCTTATCATGTGACTTCAAGTATTTCCAGAACGGAAAAAGAACGAGTAGTTACGGTTCTTACAATTGAGAGTGTGAATAATTTTTTTGTAAGGTTTTTAAATCTGAATATTAACCTTGCAATTGTTGTTTCAATAATGCTTTTGCTCCTTATAAAATTTCCGGTTCCTACGATTGTTACTGCGTTATTTGCTATTGCTGCTATTTATATTCAGAATACTGTTACTAAAAAAGCATTAAAACAATCATCTGATATTTTATGGCATGAGCAAAAAGAATATGATAAGTTAAAAGGTGCTGTAATGCCTAATTTGAAACTTATTAAACTTGCCGGCAGTGAAGATGATATCTATGAAAAGATTAATAAGACTCTTGATACCTTAAAATATGCACAAGCAGATTATTATACGGCTACTGTGTCTCAGCCTTACAGGCTTGAGCCTCTTGTAATTGTATTATTGTTTGTGATGCTTGGCGCAATTGCATTAATTACTCCTGAGGATAAGAATGTAATGATTGCGTCTTTTGCTGTGGCTGCATCGGCTATATTTAGAATTTTACCTGCGCTTGCAAGAGTTCAAACTTCTCTAAACGGTATAGTTTTTGGCAGAAGTTATGTATGTGAGCTTATAAATTTTTATGAAAAATACTGTACTAAACATCTTACGTCTTCTAAAAAGAGTTTAGCTGTTGAGTTTAAGAACAATATAAAACTTGATAACATTACATTTTCTTATCCTGATAAAAATGCTGTAATAAGAAATTTAAATTTAACAATTAATAAGAATGAGTTTATAGGGATAATTGGGGAGTCCGGTGCAGGTAAAAGTACTTTGATTGATATTATATCCGGACTTTTGCCTGTTAGTGCGGGGCGTATATTGATTGACGGTAATGAAGGGGTATTGCATAATATAGGGTATGTGCCGCAGGAGCCTGTGTTTTTTAATACTTCATTCAGAGAAAATATAGCATTTGGGGCTGATAGAATTGATGATGAATGCGTTATTAGAGTATTAAAACAGGCAGCGATTTATGATTTTATAGCACAAAATTATAAAGACGGGATATATGCTTATCCTATGGTCGATACTGTAGGGTTGTCTTTGGGGCAAAAACAAAGGTTATCTATAGCACGCGCACTTTATAATGAACCGCAAATATTGATACTTGATGAAGCGACTTCTGCTTTGGACTTAGAAACTGAACAAGAAATTTGCGGATTATTATCTGAACTGAAAAATCATACAACTATTATTGCGGTGGCACACAGACTTTCAACTCTTGCTGAGTGCGACAGGCTGGTATTTATCAAGGACGGTGCTGTTTTAGCGGAAGGAGCATTTAAAGATCTGGAAACTAATTGTCCTGAATTTCAAAAATTGTTAGAAATTCAAAAATTAAATAGTACAAAAATTTAATTCATATTAAGCATTTTGTCAAGAATTTCATCGGCAGTTTTTTTGTAGGAAAATGTTTTAGAACGTTGATAACCTTTTTGAGCGTACTCATTCCGTAAATCGTGATTGAAGTAATATGTTTCGTACGCTTTTATATGTTCTTCATCACTGTCATAATTGATAAGTAATCCGGCGTCACCAACGACCTCCGGCAGCGAGGTTGAATTGCTTACTATTACCGGACATTTGCAGGACATAGCTTCAAGCGGCGGCAGACCAAATCCTTCATACATTGAGGTATATACAAACCACTCGGCGTTAGAGTAGAGTGCCGGCAAGTCTTCGTCATCTACATATCCGATTTTTAGTATTTTAGATTTGTACACATCCAGATTATCTATAGTTTTAGATAGTTCAGTCATAAATTTTTCCCATTGACCGCCGCCCATCACAAAGATTAAGTCATCAATGTCATTTTTTTTGATAAATTCTACAAATGTTTTTACGATTCTTATCAAGTTTTTTCTTGGCTCAAGTGTACATAGACTGAATACATATTTTTTCTCACGAGGAATATTGTATTTTTGTCGAATGTAGCTAAAATTCTCTTTTACGGGTTTAAAATGATTTGAGGCTGCTAAAAGTACTGTTTTACTGTTATTCACAGTAACATTAGGATTGTGCTTAATAAAATCTTGCCTTGTGTATTCTGAATTAGCAAAATAAAAGTTTTCTTTTTCCAGCTTATTAAAGATTTTATCTTTAAAATGGTTCCCTATGATGTTTTTATCGTAAAGATTAAGTATATGTGTACAATCGTGCAGTAGTACAAATTTTTTTATCTTTCGATTTTTATTAATAGAATATGGCGGATAGTCATATACAGAAAAAAATATGTCAACTTTGTATTTTTTAGGTAAAATATATGTTCCTGCTTTTGCTAAAGCTGCCGGTATAAATAATAAATATTGAAGCATTTTAGAATATAATTTCTTTGTGTATCTGTAATTGATTTTGTAATAATTGTATAATGCGCATATTTTAGAATCGGTAAATAATTGTATTTTTAAACCAGGATACATTTTCTTTATAGCCTTTTTTACATAAATATAGTGAACTCTGTTGGCAAAAAGTTCCGGTTCAAAATCGTTTCTTTGTAAAAAATAATACAGCAGGTTGCTTGTTACATTGTAAATACCACTGCGAATTCCGTGCTTGTGGGTTGTTTCAGGCATCCCGTCTCCAAAAATTGGGGAAATATCAATTAACACTTTCTTTTTCTTGTTAGCGCTATTATTAGGGGAAGTCAAAACAATACTTTTAATTCTGCTAACACAAGCCTTCCAGGTGAAATTGTTTGCACAAGTTCCGCCTTTTGTGCGTAATGAGTTATAGAGTTTGTTATCAAAGTAAATATTTTTATAAGCCTGTAAAATATCATCATTATTTTCAGGGTTAATTAATATTGCTGAATCACCGCATATTTCAGGTATGGAAGTACGATTAGATGCAATTACGGGACAACCGTAAGTCATTGCTTCAAGAACGGGTAAACCAAAACCTTCATATAGTGACGGATATATAAAACAAAAAGCATTGGAATATAATGCCGGGATATCCTCATCATCTATGTATCCGGTAAAAATAATATTTTTATTGGAAGTAAGCTGCTTTAATTCATTTTTGTAGCTCTGCCAAACCCCTCCGGCCAAAACCATTACAAGGTCATTAATGTTATTTCGGGATATAAAGGTGAGAAAATTCTCCGCTGCAAACTTGAGATTTTTTCTTTTTCCGAGGGAACATAATGATAAGATGTACTTTTTATTTGCGGGTATTCCATATTTTGAATATATGTCAATATTTTTTATTTCTTGAGGTGTACATCCCAGATATGCTGTTTTTACTCTTTCCGGCGAAATATATGGAAATTGTTTTAGAAAGTCTTTTTTTGTATATTCGGAATTTGTAAAATAAAAAACATCGTTAGTTATATTTTTAAAAACGGAATTAGCCCAGTGATACGGCGGCAGTTTTTTATTCTCTAATAAGGGAATTACATCGTGTATGAACTGGTATTTATTAATTGTACTTTTGGAAAATTCTTTACTTATTCCGTCAAAAGGAGTAAAATATGCGTCAAATTGGTTTATTTCACTGTATAGTTTATGATTAAACGGGAATAATCCGTCAATGCATCTTAAAACGTACAGAGATAAATACATTAGTTTAGGGGATAAAGAATTAAATTTATATAGTATGTATCCTAAAACTCTTTCGTAAAATCTCGGGATATTGATAAATTTTATATCGGGAAAATGTTTGGCAGCAACTTTTTTTAGAAAATAATAATATTTGTAGTCTGTATAGAAGGTGATTTCGAAATGGTTGTCACTTATAAATTCTAATAATATATTAAGTGCGGCATTAAATACTCCGGCTCTGTGTCCTGATTTTTGATTATAAGCATGTAGTGCGGTTATATCAAAAATAAGAGATACTTTATTTTCATTAACTAATTTTTCTTTTATTTGCGGGTAATGAAGAAGGAGATTATTTAGCTGTTTATCATTTCCTCCGTTTTCATTGTAATTGTAAAGAGTTTTTTCTTTTAATAAATTAAGTTGTCTTAAAATGTTGGTGCTTTTAAGCGTTGTTGTATTGTTTTGTACCGGTCTGATTTTTACTCCGTTTAATACTGCCATTCCCCAGAACCATATATCATCTGCTTTTGGTGTGAGTGTTAAGAATTTGTCTTCATTAAAAACTTCATTTGAAAAAATCTTTGGCGGGTAAAGTACACCTCCAACACCTGTAAGAAAATAATTGTAACCGGCGTCACCCCTGCTTATTACTTGTTTATTCCATTTTTCGTATGGAAGAATTGTATTCCCTGATATTTTAATTTTGTGCGCTCTGTGGCAATGTATTGAACTTTTATCCTCAATGTAAGAGTTATACAGTTTTTCAAGCCAGTTATTTATGTAGTAAATATCATCATCAGCCGTAACAATGATGGCATCGGGGTATTCTTTGAGAGCAGGAATTAATTTTGTATAAGGACCTATATCTTTTGTAAATTTTATTTCAAGTCCGTTATCTATAAATTTTTTAAGCAGCTTGAAAGTGTAATTGTTGTCAAAAGAATAATCAAGCCACAGGACAATTTTATCCGGCTTTAATGACTGTGAAAAAAGGGAGTAAAGAGTGTATTTTATATCTTTTAGTCTGTTACCGTACGATGTTAGAGAAATAATAATGTTATTTTTTATTCCGGTATTGTTTAAACCGGAACGAAGAAATTTGATTTTTGCATCAATAATCGGACGGAATATAGTTTTAATGTGTTTTTGGTAATTAAGAATTTTACTTATTACCATTAGCAAGAGCTTCCCTTTTGTTATGTTTTACAGAAGAATACAGAGATGCAAGAATTATTAGCAGACCGGAAGCCGCAGTAACAATTTCCGGCACTTCATGATAGGTGGATATAAACATAATTATTGCCAGAACTCCGATAGCCCAGTGGGCACCGCTTTCTAAGTAAACAAAACTTTTTAGAGTTTTCTTTTCTACAAGCATTACCGTAAGTGATCTGACAAATATAGCACCGATACATAAACCAAGTGTAATAATGATGATATCATGACTTAGTGCAAATGCTCCTAGAACACCATCCAGAGAAAAAGATGCATCAATGAGTTCCAGATATATAAAACTGACAAATCCGCCTTTTGCCGCATGTGCAATAGCATCGGCTTCATGTTTATGTTCTTTTTGTTCAATGTAGTGTGCCAGTTTGTTTATGGCAGTAAAAATAGCAGCCCCGACTATTGCTGATATTATAATGTCATTTTCATGATACATAGGCTGCCTGGATAGCGTAAAACATACTATAAGCATTATTATTAGATAATCAATATATTTAATGCCTGCAAGTTTTGTGAGAGGTGTTTCTATCCATTTAATCCATATATGTTCGCGTTTCTTCATGAAGAAATCAAGAAACAGCATCATAAGAAAAGCTCCGCCGAAGGATACAACCGCGGCATGTGATTGGTGCAGGTATTCTGCATATTTTAGCGGTTCATGCAGAGCCATTGGAAATACTTTGCTAATACTTATCCCTGCAAATATTGCTACAATAACCAGAGGAAATAAAAATCTCATACCGAAAACGGCAATTGCAATACCCCAGGTAATAAAACGGTGTTGCCATTTTGGTGTCATTTTTTCCAGTTTTGCGGCATTTACAACAGCGTTGTCAAATGACAGGCTTATTTCAAGTACTCCTAGTACTGCTGCAATAAAAACACAGGCAAGACCTGTTCCTGGCTTAATATGTTCCCCCCAGAAAAATGCTCCGATAAGACACACTGCGGTTGTTATATATGAACCGGTAAATATACTCAATTCCCTTCCTCCGTTCTATGGCTTAGTCTTACTAATGACCAGCTCCCTACCTTAGTTGATTTTACATCAAGATTATTTTTTTTACCATAACTTAATATTTCATTCCTTAATACGGACATTTCGAGATAAATCGGGCTAACTTTATTTATGTATTCCTGTTTCGTACCTATTTGTCTCAAGTCTTTGTCCGAGAAAAATGCAACAGAATCAAGAAACAGAACAAATGTTTTTTGTTCGCAATTTATCAGGTTATTTAACTTTTTTTGTGTAAATTCCCGGTTTCTTAAATAAACGGATGGTTCAATTTTTCCGGAAGCTGATACGTAGTTTGCCACATTTGTTTTATCAATACTTGTTACTTCAAGTCCGTTTAGATTTATATATTTTTTAAACCTGTCAGGATTATAATATGTAATTATTAACTTGTCGTTTGGTTTTATTCCCGAGTGAGCAATAAGCATAGCAGGTATTCTGTTTCCTTCTGCTCTTGGCTGCTTTGACGGGTAATACGGTGTAAAAAAGTACAATATTTGAAATGCTAGGTACAACACTAAAAATGCGTATTTAGTTATGTTTTTTGTTTTTGATAATCCTGTAGCAAAAAGCAGCATTAGTATTGGCAGTATTTCAATATTGTATTTTGTAATGAATACAAATTTTGAGGTTAAAGCAGCAATAGAAAGAATAATAGTTGTGCATAAAGTTATATAAAATAGCCCGCGTAGAGATTTTTCTTTAATGATGGCGTATAGTATAAAACCGGTGGAAATGATTGCCGGCGTTATTAATGTAAGGGCGAAAAATATCCCTTTATTATAAAATACGACTGAAGGTATATTGACATTGTTAGTTAGAATAGGAGAGAAGAAATCGGTTAACATAAATACGATGGAGCGGTAAGAAAATGCGCCCCACCATTGCGAATGCCCGGTGTGCAAAAATATGTATATTACAAGTGGCATTGCCGGAATAAATAACCCGGGAAATATATAATAATAAATCTTTTTTGGTTTTATAGCTAAAATAAGGTATAAAACAGAAAAGAATACAAAAACAAATCCGATAGTATGTGTAAAAAGAACAAGCAGTGATGATATCGTAAAACCCGTTAAATTTTTTTTATCCGGTGAATTTACGGATTTTATAAGAAATAATAGCATTATTGCTGAAAATAAATAAAGCAGTGAATAAAATCTTAGTTCTTGCGCATAGTAAATAAGGAATGCTGAAACAGAAGTTAATAATGCAAGCGTTCTGGCGGTAAAGTCATTCTGTGTTTTTCCGACTTTGTACATTACATATATTGCAATTATTGACGGTATTACGGAGGATAGCCGTAGAAATGTATCGCTGTTGCTTATCAATGTAAAAATTTTTAAATACAGATAATAAAGCGGCATGTGGCATTGTTTTAGAATTCCGTTAACAAAACCTTCATTAAAAGAAGTCGATGCAATTGACCATGACACATATTCATCATTCCACAACCCTTCAGGCTTTATTATATATGCTAATCTGAATATTATTCCTAATATTATGACTGCAAATAAATACATCTCTCTCCCTTTATAGTATAATTATAATATAAAAGAGAGATTGGTGCAGTGAAACTTATTATTCAAATACCATGCTATAACGAAGAAAAGACAATCGCCTCTGTTATAAGTGATGTCCCTGAAAGTATAACAGGAATTGATGACATTGAAATACTTGTTATAAATGACGGTTCAACTGATAGAACGGCGGAGGAATCAGAAAAGTCGGGTGCGGTTGTTGTTTCGCACCTATGTAACATGGGGTTAGCTGCAAGTTTTAAAACCGGATTAAAAGCGGCTCTGTCAATGGGAGCAGATATAATAGTTAATACAGACGGTGATAATCAGTACTGCAGCGCTGATATTGAAAGACTTGTACGTCCGATTATTGATAATCAGGCTGATATGGTAATTGGAGCAAGAGATATAAAGAACCACAAGGAGTTTTCGTTATCTAAAAAGATTTTGCAATCTCTCGGATCATTTATTGTAAAACTTATATCAGGGGCTGATGTATTAGATGCTCCGAGTGGTTTTAGGGCATTTTCAAGAGAGTGTGCTACAAGGATAAATATTTTTGATAATTTTTCTTATACAATGGAAACAATTATCCAGTCCAGTGCTAAAGGCTTCAGAATAAAATCGGTGCCTGTCAGAGTTAACCCTGCAGCACGTAAATCAAGACTTTTTAAAAATACTTTTCAGTATATTTTCCGCTCAGGATGTACAATACTGAGAATGTTTGCAATTTATCGTCCGTTTAGATTTTTTACATTACTGGCACTGCTTTTTCTATTTGCGGGAGGTTGTTTGCTGGTTCGTTATATGTACTTCTTTTTAAATGGCGGAGGCGCAGGGCATATACAGTCGTTATTGCTTGCCTCAATTTTGGTTATCGGCGGGTTTTTACTGCAGGTTATAGCTATATTTGCGGATTTAATTTCTATTAACAGAAAACTTTTAGAGGATATACAGGCAAAAATTAACAAAAATTAACTTAGACTCTTTAAAGTGAGCTGTCTTTGTTGTATCGTAAATAAGTAATATAACAGTTGGAGAATAAAACATGTATTATAATGTTGCAATAGTTGGAGCAGGTCCTGCCGGAATATTTACGGCGCTTGAAATCGTTAAGTTGAAACCGGATTGGAAAGTTATTTTAATAGAAAAAGGTCCTAAGATAGAACATAGAAAGTGCCCGCTTCGTGAAGGCTCCGAAAAATGTGTTTCGTGTAAGCGATGTGGTCTCTTGTGCGGATGGGGCGGTGCCGGTGCATTTTCTGACGGGAAATTGACTCTTACTCCTGATGTCGGCGGAAATCTGGTTGATTATATGTCTCGTAAAGATGTTGAAAATCTTATAGATTATGCTGATAAATTATATTTGGAGTTCGGTGCGACAGATGAAGTTTTTGGTACAGACAGAAAAATTTTTGAAGAAATTGAAAGAAAAGCTACACTTGCAGAATTGAAACTTGTATACTCTCCTGTGCGCCATCTCGGTACCGAAAGAAGTCTTGATGTTCTTAAAAATATGCAGAATTATCTTGATGAGCGTATAACAATATTGAATAATACTTCCGCAAAGAACTTGATTGTTGAATGTGAACAGGTAAAAGGGATAGTTCTTGATAACGGCGATATAATCAACTCGGAGTATACGGTAATTGCTCCGGGGAGAGAAGGAGCAGACTGGCTTACACAAGAATTTGCAAAAAACAAAATAGGCATGGTTAATAATGCTGTTGATATCGGTGTCCGCGTTGAATTGCCCGCTCCTGTATTTGCACCGATTACTGAAAAGTTATATGAATCTAAGCTAATATATCATTCTCCGACTTTTGGGGATGAAGTCCGTACGTTCTGTATGAATCCAAACGGTGAAGTAGTACAGGAAAATTATAATGGTATTTCTACTGTTAACGGGCACAGTTATGCAAATATAAAAACTAAAAATACAAATTTTGCACTTCTTGTAAGTGAAAAATTTACCGAACCTTTTAAAGAACCTATTACGTATGGTCAGCATATTGCAAGTCTTGCAAATATGCTTGGCGGCGGTATCCTTGTCCAACGCTTCGGAGATTTGCTGGACGGACGTCGTTCGACTCCTGACAGAATTAAAAACAGTATAATTACACCGACTCTTACAAGTGCTACCCCGGGCGATTTAAGTCTAGTTATTCCCTACAGGCAAATGCAAAGCATAATTGAAATGCTTTACGCTCTGGATAAAATTGCTCCGGGTACTGCTTCAAGATATACATTGCTTTATGGTATTGAAGTTAAATTCTATTCTGCAAGAGTAAAACTTACTAATGAACTAGAAACAGAAGGGGTGCAAAAACTCTTTACAATAGGTGACGGTGCAGGTGTTACGCGCGGCTTAATACAGGCTTCCGCATCAGGTGTTCATGTGGCAAGAACAATTTGTAAAAGATAAACTTGTCTTTGAAAAAAGTTAACTGTATAATTTATAGAGCAGTTAGGAATAGAAAAGTGAAAAACATAATCGTACAAAAATTTGGCGGAACTTCTGTCGCAACCCCTGACAAAATAAAAAATGTTGCGCAGGTGATATTAAAAGAGAAAAATAAGGGCAATTCAGTTGTGGTAATTGTTTCTGCAATGGGACATACTACTGATCAATTGCTAAAACTTGCGGGTGAAATTACAACTTCACCATCCCCGCGTGAATTGGACATGCTTTTGTCTACAGGTGAATGTGTATCAGCATCGCTTCTTGCAATGGCGCTGCAGGCTGCAGGTCATAAAGCTGTCAGTATGAACGCTGTTCAGGCGCAGATTATTACAGAGCAATCTTATAACTGTGCAAGAATTGTTGATATTAAGTCGGATAATATTTTAAAGCATGTAAACAATGATGAGATTGTTATCATAACCGGTTTCCAGGGCGTAGCGGAAGGTAATGAAATTACAACACTTGGAAGGGGCGGTTCTGATACTTCTGCTGTAGCTGTAGCTGCAGCTATCGGGGCTGAACGTTGTGATATATATACTGATGTAGAAGGTGTTTATACAACCGATCCGAGAATTGTTCCTAATGCAACAAGACTGGATGAAATCAGTTATGATGAAATGCTTGAACTTGCACGTGTAGGTGCTAATGTTATGCACCCGCGTTCTGTTGAAACTGCTAAGCAATATAATATCCCGTTAAGAGTAAGAAGCAGTTTTAAAGTAGATAATTTAGGAACATTAATACTGGGAGTGGAAGATATGGAAATTAGAAGAACGGTAACCGGAGTAGCGGCTGATTTATCACAGCTTAGGATTGTTGTATGTGATGTTCCTGATGTTCCGGGAAATGCCGGGAAATTGTTTGACCGGCTGGCAAAGGATGATATATCAGTTGATATGATTATTCAGTCTTATGCAAGAAAACATACTAATACAAATGACATTGCATTTACTATTGATAAAAAAGATTTAAACAAAGTTCAATCTATAATTGAAGAGATTAAGTCTGAACTCGGTTGCAGTAATATACTTGTTGATGATAACATTGCAAAAATTTCAATTGTTGGTGCCGGAATGATAGACCATCCGGGGATAGCCGCAATGATGTTTAAAACGCTTGCCGCAAATGATATAAATATTAAGATGATATCAACCAGCGAAATTAAAATAAGTTGTCTTGTTAATGAGAAATATGCAAAGGATGCAGTCAGAGCATTGCACTCCGCTTTCGAACTCGGTTGTGATGAAATAGCGGAAGTAAAAGGCACTTTACCGGAATAAATTAAGGAGATGAAATGAAAAAAATCTTTGCTTTCTTAACTGTATTTTTATCGGTATCACTTGTTGTTTTTGCTGATAATGCTACTGATGCTCTTAATTTCTTTAATAGCTATGTAAATGCTGCAAATACATACAGTACTACTATTCCTGATTATTACTCTCCGGGTGCGAAAATCATAAGACAGGTTGTTAAACCTGACGGTACACTTGTTGATAGAGAAACCACAACCGCCCGCTATATCTCCGAGATGAAAAAGGGACAGGCTGTTGCAAAAATGAGGAAATATAAAAATAACTATTCCGATATAAAAGTTACAAAGATAAATGATACAACGTATAAAGTTTCTTCATTAAGACAACCAACCGGCGAAACATATAAATTGAAGGCATATATGATTGTACAGAAACAACCGGACGGCAAATGGCTGATTATAGAAGAAATGATGCAGACAAAAGTCCAGTTGCTGTTAAATGCAAAATAAAACGGATATCACCTGAGGGTGTTTTCGTACAAGCAGGGGAGTTATGACAAAGAATATAAGATTTCTTACATCAGGAGAAAGCCATGGCAAATGTTTGAATGCTATAATCGATGGCTTACCGTCAGGAATTAAAATTGATAACGGTTTTATTAATAATGAATTAAGAAAAAGACAGTCCGGCTACGGCAGAGGCGGAAGAATGAAGATAGAAACTGATGCCGTGGAAGTTAAGTCGGGAGTGAGGTTTGGTAAAACTACCGGTGCGCCTGTTTGTCTTGAGATAAAAAATATTGATTATGAAAACTGGCGAATTCCGATGTGTGTTGATGAGGTTGACTTTTCAAATAAAGAGATTTTGCGTTTAATTGCGGATAAATCTTTTACAACTGCGCGCCCGGGGCATGCTGACTATGCCGGTTCTATAAAGTATAATCTGGAAGATTTGCGCGACGTACTGGAACGTTCCAGTGCGCGAAAAACGGCAATCGAAGTTGCGGTGGGTGCAGTCGCAAAACTTTTTTTACGGGAATTTGGCATTGTAGGTTTTTCCCATGTTACGCAAATTGGAACGGTAGAGCTTGATTTTGTACCTGAAACTTATACATTGATTAAAGAAAAGTCTGAAAAATCTGTTTTGCGATGCTGTGATGAGCTGACAACCGAAAAAATGAAAGAAGAAATAGACCGTGCAAAAGAAGACGGTGATACTTTAGGAGGCAAATTTGAAGTAATTTATTCTAATTTGCCTGTTGGAATAGGTAGTTATGTGCAGTGGGATAGGGCTCTTGACGGAATACTGGCACAGGCGATTATGAGTATTCCTGCTGTTAAGGCGGTTGAAGTCGGTATTGGCACTGGGGCTGCGAATTTGCCTGGCAGTAAAGTCCATGACGGAATAAAGATTAGGAATGGCGTAATTTACAGGGAAACAAATAATGCCGGCGGAATTGAAGGAGGTATGTCAAATGGCGAACCTCTTGTATTAAAAGGTACGATGAAACCTATACCGACATTGAGAAAGCCCCTCCCTGCCGTTGATTTGCATAAAAAAGTTCAAACAGAAGCGCATTTTGAACGTTCTGATACCTGCGCGGTTCCTGCATGTGCTATAGTTGCAGAAGCCAGAGCGGCAATAATAATTGCTGATGAATTTTTACAAAAATATGGCGGGGATAGTATTGAGGAAGTGAAAAAACACTATGGCAGATAATTATATATTAATAGGCATGCCGGGTAGCGGTAAAACTACTGCAGGTAAAATTTTAGCTCAAAAACTGAATTACGGTTTTATTGACATGGATTCTTTTATTGAGGAGTTTGAAGGGCTGAGTATTAGTGATATTTTTAGTTTACATGGCGAAGAGTATTTTAGAAGTTTGGAAACAAGAATAATCAATACTTTTGCAGGTGCTGAAAAAAAAGTTATTTCAACAGGAGGCGGTACTTTTGAAAAAGAAGAAAACCGTGCGGCTTTAAACTCTTTGGGTAAAGTTATATATCTTTATGCAAATCCTGAAGTTTTATTTAAACGGCTGGAAAATGATACAAACAGACCTCTTTTGCAGGTTGAAAGTCCTGAAAACAAAATAAAAATGCTGTTTGATATCCGCGATAAAAATTACAGACTTGCTGATTGTGTAATTGACACATCAAATCTTGATACTTATAATGTAGTGGAGAAAATTATAAAGGTTATAAATGGATAGGTTACTTGCTGTTAATATTCCTGAAAACGATAAATGTTATGATATTTATATAAATAATTCGCCTGTTGAAAGTCTTTACAAAGATTTGCTCTTGAGAACAAAAAATAGAAAGCGGCTGATTGTTTTTAGTAAAAAAGTTTATGAGCTGTATTCTAAAAATCTGCCGTTTCCTAAAAATGAGGTTTTTATTCTCAAAGATGGTGAAGAACAAAAAAATCTAAAAAACTATTTAAAGATAGTAAATTTACTGATAAAAAATAAAATGACCCGCAAAGATGTAATTATAGCAATCGGAGGAGGGGTTGTCGGTGACCTTGCAGGATTTGCTGCTTCTACTTACATGCGGGGAATAAACTTTATTCAGGTGCCAACTACATTGTTATCTATGGTAGATTCTTCAGTCGGCGGAAAAACTGCAATAGATATGAATTTCGCAAAGAATATATTGGGCTGTTTTTATCAGCCGGAGTGCGTTTATATTAATTTGAATTTCTTAAAAACTCTTTGTGAACGTCAATATATGTCAGGGCTTGGTGAAGTATTAAAGTACGCATTTATTGAAAGTAATTGTTGTAATAATGAGCCGAAGTCTTTATTTGAATTCTTATCAATCAACTCTTCAAGGATACTTGGCAGAGATTTATATTTTCTTGAAAAATTAATTACAATCTGTCTTACATATAAGATTAATGTTGTTCGTGCTGATGAAAAAGAATCCGGCTTAAGAAAAGTTCTTAATTTAGGACATACCATCGGACATGCGCTGGAAACCCTTACCGGGTACAAGAAATATACCCATGGAGAAGCAATAGTTCGGGGGTTGAAATTAATTTTTAAGTGGGCGCTTAAGAACTGTTATATTGATTCAGTATATTATAAAGCAGCTATGGATTTGCTTGAATTGTACGGTTTTGGTTCAATAAATGAAAATATTAATTCAGAGAAAATAGTAACTCTTATGTTGCTTGATAAAAAGGCAGAAACGGGAAAAATAAAATTAATTGTACCATCCGGCGCGAGAGTAGTTACAGAAAAAGAAATTACAAATATTCAAGAATTTAAAAACTGGCTTTCTGAACAATAATTATGCGGGTATTGTTTCATACTGTGTATATTTTGCATTTTTAGCGTTTACTGAATAACAAGCGACATTTAATTTTGCCGAAACATCAAGATAGCTTCTGTAGTTGTATGAGTATTGATTTAATGCGCTCATAATATCATCCGCTTCAATTCGTGACTTAAGTCCGTCATCAGTATGGTTGTCTACCTGTTCCTGAGCGTACTTTTCAACTAATAATCTGTCAATAAAATCTCTTGCGCCGATTGCCATATTTTTATCCTCACTATTATGTATTTCTTGTATATATATAAAGTATATACTTTTTAAAAAATTGCCTTTTTTTTACTAATTTGTTAACTTTTATTAAGAAAAATAATATTAAGGTTTAATTTTTGTTATAAAAGTAAACAGTTTGACAAAATTTATTAGAATAATTACAATCAAAATATGAGTGAGAAAGTTAAATGCCCGTATTGCGGTAATGAGATTTATAATGATGCCGAACAATGTGAGTACTGTAAAGAGTTTTTTACCGAGCCGCATATAAAGGGAATTAAGCTGCTTTCTCTCGGTCAGTTTATTGTATTTAGCTGTTTAACATTCGGGCTTTATTCTTTTATATGGCTTTTGATTAATTATAAACCTGTTATAAATATTTCTAATTCAAGGGATAGAAAGAAACTATTTAATCTTCTGGCTATCGGTGTTCCTGTTTGTTGTTTCTCTGCAGTATTTATAACTTATGCACTTGCAATTATTTTAACAAAAATTTTGTTTCTTGCTTTAAGCTACAGGATATTAAGAATAATAGAAAAGTACTCCTGTATAAAATACGATTCAAATATTGTACATAATGAGATAGGGTGGTTTTGCTTTGATATACTCTATGTTGTATATTTCCTGGGTACTTATCCCGAACGGGTCCATACTCCCGGTATGCGCTGGTGTATGAATACCAAAAACTGGATAATTTATTCGTTTATTTTTATTTTGTGTGCTGCTTTAGCTGTTCTTATGACGTATTATATTTCTTTTATTAATGTCGGATAAAAAACTTGCGCAAAGATTGTGTTTTTATGCAATAATTGTTTCGTATAATATAGGAAATGTCAGAGGGAATGATTATGACAGATATTAGAGTAAGAATTGCTCCGTCTCCGAGCGGAAATTTGCACATTGGAACAGCCAGAACGGCTTTATTTAATTACTTATTTGCAAAGAAAAATAATGGTAAATTTATTTTAAGAATAGAAGATACTGACGCAGAGCGTACGAGTCAGGAGTATATTGATAATATATTTGACAGTCTTAAAGCGCTCGGCTTAAATTGGGATGAAGGTCCTGATGTGGGCGGGGCTTATGGTCCGTATACGCAATCAGAAAGGTTTGATATTTATCCTAAATATGCTCAAAAACTAATAGATGCAGGATTTGCCTATGAGTGCTTTTGTACACCGGAAGAGTTAGAGGCTGAAAAAGAAGCTGCTACTGCAAGCAAAAAACCTTATGTATACTCTAAAAAATGTGAAAATCTTACGGAAGATGATAAGGCAAAATTAAGAGCGGAAGGCAGAAAACCTGCTATAAGGTTTAATATAAGTAAGGCACAGCATGCTTTCCATCCTGATTCAGAACTGATGTTCGATGATATGGTAAAGGGTGAGTTGAAGGTTAATACCGACCTTATTGGTGACTTTGTAATTATGAAATCCAATGGAACACCGACTTATAACTTTGCTGTTGTAATTGATGATATGTTAATGAAAATTTCGCATATTATAAGAGGTGAAGACCATATTTCAAATACATTTAAACAAATACTTATATATGAGGCTCTTGGAGCGGAAGTTCCGAAATTCGGGCATCTCGGTATGATTCTTGCCCCGGACAGAAGTAAGCTGTCCAAAAGACATGGAGCAACTGCAGTATCTGAATTTGTTGAAAACGGATATTTGACTGATGCGCTTATTAATTTTGTAGCATTACTTGGCTGGTCTCCGTCTGACGGTGTTGAAATTAAGCCTGTGGACGAGATTGCTGCTGATTTTAGAATTAACGAAATATCTTCATCTAATTCTATTTTCGAATACGATAAATTGAGATGGATGAACAGTCATTATATTAAAATGCTTCCGATGGATGAGTTGAAAAAGAGACTTATGCCATATCTTAAGAAGTATGATTTGTCACAGCTCTCTGATGCTCAATTTAACAGGATGATTGAAATTACGCGTGAGCCGTTGATTTTGCTTTCTGATATAACGGAGGCAGTAGCGTATTTCTTTGGTGATGATGTCGAAATTGAGCCGGAAGTACAAACTGATGTTCTTGATACTGAGGTGGCACAGCAGGTACTTTCTGAATTCTTAAAACAGGCTGAAGGCTGGAATTTTGATGAAGAAACACTGCATGAAAAACTTGAAGCGTTCCGCGGGGAGTTTAAAGAAAAAGGCATTAAGCCTAAACAAACTATGTGGGCTATTCGTGCTGCTGTTACAGGAAGAACGAAAGGTGCTGATATGACCGCTATACTTGCAATCCTTGGCAAGGATAAAGTGTTTAGACGCGTGTCTAAGGTTCTTAAATCAAAAGTTTAGTCAAAGTGTATTAAGGCGGGATGATATTCTCCCGCCTTTTTTCGTCGAGAGACAGGAGGATTAAGGTGGATTGGTTAATTATTTTAGGAGTTGTAGTTTTATCTTATATTATAGGGTCAATACCAACCGGTTATATTATCGTAAAAGTTAAAACGGGGCAGGATATAAGACAGATAGGTTCAGGTTCTACCGGTGCTACAAATGTAAAACGTGTACTCGGTAAAAAATGGTTTTTTACCGTTATGCTTCTTGATGCTGTTAAAGGAGCTTTGCCGGTTGTACTTGCACAAATCTTTGCGCATAATTGTATTTATCCGGGATTAAGTGCTGTGCTTGCTGCTGTTGCTGTTTTAATCGGACATAGTAAGTCAGTATTTCTAGGCTTTAAGGGCGGCAAGTCTGTTGCTTCAGGAGTCGGTACAATACTTGCTCTTAACTGGCTGGTTGGAATTTGTGTTGCTGTTATTTGGAGTATAATTACTTACACGACAAAGTATGTGTCGGTAGGGTCAATAATTGCTGTAGCACTTTCACCAGTGTTAATGTGGCTGTTTAAGGCTCCCCTTCCTTATATTGTTTATTGTGCAATCGGAGCTGTGTATATTATATATTTGCATCGTTCTAATATTTCAAGACTCATTGCAGGTAATGAAAATAAGGTTAGAGAGTAATTAAAAGAACGGGTGGAAAGATTTGTAATACAAGTAAATTGCGGAAATAATTAATAGTAATCCGCAAATTTTAAGTATTGTGTCAGATGCGCCTGCAAACTGTTTCATCTTTTTTATGCCCGATGTGAAGAGTGCGGCAACAAGTAAAATAATACCTTGTCCGAATGAGAACAAAAACAGCATTAGTACGGAAAGTGAAAGGTTTTCCGAATAAGATGCAAATGCCATAATGCTTGCAAGTATTGGTGTAGAACATGGCGTTCCAGCAAGAGCAAATACGATACCAAGTATAAACGGGTATAAAAATGTTTTCTGTCCGTCATTGACCGGTAGTTGTTTTATAATAACAGGAAACTCAAAATCAAGAATATCAGTTAGTTTTAACCCCATAATAAGAAGCAGTGACGCAATAAATACTGTAAAATAACCGCCGGTGAATGAACCGAGCACTTTCCCCGTGATTGCACATATTATGCCGATTATGGAAAATATAACGGACATTCCGAGTATGAAAAATATTACTTGAACGGCAACTTTTAGATGTGACTCTTTGTTGTATCCTCCTACATACCCGACAATAATTGGCAGCATTGCCAGTGAACACGGGGATACAGATGCTATGACACCTCCTAAAAATGAGGCTAGAATCATTAATATACTGAAATTCCCTTGATTTTGAAAGACCTGTAAAAGATTATCCATTTTGTGCAATCTCTTCTAAATGTTCTTTGAGAGTTTTTTCATCCATAAAACCTTCGACTCTTGCTTTTACATCCCCGTTTTTGTCTAAGAAAACGGATGTCGGAACGAGTTTTACACTATATTTTTTTATCATATTTTGGACAGCGGAAGAATTATCCTGAACAGAAATTTCCGTTAAAGTTACTTTGTCACGAAATTCTGGATAAACCTCTTGAAGTACTTTTTCCAGTCGTTGACAGTCGTAGCACATACGTGATGAAAATTTAATCATTTGAGGCTGGTTTACCTGTGCTTCAACAACGGCGGTTCCTGTACTCCTTGATAGTGCAAAATATACTACTAACGGAACAATTAGTATTAAAAGAATAATTAGCGCATTTTTTTTCATTAACAATCTCCTTATGTATTTAAGAATACTACAAAACTGTTAAATTTATAACGCTAAATTTAATAAAATGTATTCCCCTTGTGATTAAACCTTTATGGAAAAAGTACTTGTGTTTGGTAAATTATACGCAGCATTGCAGTTGCCGTAGGTTTTTGCAGCATTAAAATATGTAAATTCCTCATAATTTGCAGCTTTGGCAATTTGCTGACCGCGTTCATCAGAAGCAAAATTCTGTGCATATTCAAAATATGAGTCTAACTCTTCTGATGTGATATAACCGTCGTTATCATTGTCAATACTTATATCAACTGTACTTACACCTTCCTTATTTGCCTCTGTTTCTATTTTAGAAATTCTGGCAGTAGAAGTTACAGGAGTTAAAGCATCATTTTGCGTACTCCAGATTAAATAGTTTGTGTCAGTTGAATTTATGCCGCATACATCCATAGTATATACATAATTATATCATGTATTTGCGCGGTTTTCAATATTAAAATTTAAGCTGATACACTCATTGCAGCAAGCAATTTCCTCATAACAATTGAGTTCGGTCGCTGTGAAATCAACCATTCTTCTCCTGCTTCCGGCGGCTTGAGGAGTGTATATTCAACTGAGGCATTTTGATTTATATCAGTGCAAAAAACTCCGTTTTTTGTGTATTCATAATCAATTCTTCGAGTAATTATATTATTGTGTCTTATACGTATATTAGAAATTCTGCCGTCTTCTTCTCTAATGAATGTCACTGAGACAATATTGTTTGTACACTCTTTTATAATGCTTGCAATTTCACCGGTATCATAGTAATCGTAAGAGATAGTTTCAACAAGTTCACCGTTCCTGCTGTATATTTTTTTAGACTCAAGTAACCCGTTATTATATGCAAGTACCTGTGATATTTTGCCGCTTGTAAAATATCTGGATAATTTGACCAGATTACCGTTACTAAAAACAGAGGAAGTGTATTTTAATCCGTTTTGGAAAAAAATATCTTTTACTTCAATATTTTCTTTTTGCCCAGCGTCGCTCATTTATCCTCACCGTTTATGAAAATTGCGCATAATAATTATCTCTTATATATATAAAGTATATTTTTTATCCGGAATTTCGGAATATAAAAAAATTGTTACAAAAGTTAATAAAAACTAATTCAAGTCTAACCGGTTGTGCAGTAACAAACCTCTTTACCGTAATTTGTTTTTAAGTTAAAATCTCAACGATACTATATGCAACGAGGAAAGAAAATAAATGAGCGTAAATCAATATATTAAACCTTGGACAACAGAAGTTACAGACGGACATCTTGTGATTGGCGGATGTGATACGGTTGAACTTGTTAAAAAATACGGCTCACCTCTTTATGTTATTGACGAACAAACATTGAGAACCGTTTGCAGGGAGTATATGGAAGCATTTGAAAATTATCAGGATGTTTCAATACTCTATGCCTCAAAAGCGCTTGCTACATCAGCAATATTTAAAATTGTGACGCAGGAAGGATTGGGGCTTGATGTTGTTTCCGGCGGTGAAATTTATACTGCATATAAAGCCGGAATTGATATGTCAAAGCTGATGTTTAACGGTAATAATAAACAGGAATGGGAACTTGAATCAGCGGTAGATGTGGGTGTTGGTAGGATTTCTGTTGATAATTTCAATGATATCATGCTTCTGGGGACAATAGCTGAAAGCAGAAATAAAAAGGTCGATATCCTTCTAAGGATTACTCCGGGGATTGATTGCCATACCCATGAATATATACAGACAGGACATTTAGATTCTAAGTTCGGTTTTGATTTAACACAGGTCGATGATGCAATTAATCTTATAAGAACAAAATATTCTGCTCTTAATATAAGAGGTTTGCATGCTCATATCGGGTCACAAATTTTTGATACAGCCGGTTATGTGGATGAGGTGAAAATTCTGGCGGCAGAACTTGAGAGAATAAATAAAGAATTCGGATTAAATCTTTCTGAACTTAATCTTGGCGGCGGTTTAGGCGTTAAGTACGTGGAATCGGATACTCCGCCCGATATAAAATCAGTAGCGGAGATTGTTATTAAAACTGTTCAGGAAGAATTTAAAAGCAGAGGTCTTAAAGGGATAAAACTTTATATTGAACCTGGACGCAGCGTTATATCTACGTGCGGAGTTACTCTGTATACTGCCGGTGCAATAAAACAGGTTCCGCACGGCGCAAAATATGTGTCAGTAGACGGAGGAATGGCTGATAATCCAAGACCTGCAATGTATCAGGCAGAATACACCTGCGATGTCGCAAATAAAATGGATGTGGTTTGGCGGGAAAAAGTAACCATTGCCGGACGATATTGTGAATCCGGAGATATTTTAATTAAAGATGTTTTCCTCCCTGAACTTGAATCCGGTGATATAATTTGTATATATAATACCGGGGCTTATAATTATTCTATGGCAAGTAATTATAATCGTGTACAAAAATTAGGCATGGTACTTGTAAATAATTCACAATCTGATATTATTGTATATAGAGAGACATTAGAAGATTTAATTTCTCATGACAATATCCCGGATAGGTTAAAGTGATGTTTGATCAAATT
>CASELB010000005.1 GCA_949288685.1 uncultured bacterium | reverse complement strand
TTACATCTTAGTGAGAGGCGTATAGAATATGAATTTACATGAAGAATGTTTGCTTAAATATTTAACAAACTCTTTTAGCCTTGCAGATACCACTAATATTCTTTTAAGATGTAACCGGCTTATTGAAAAGAAATTCCGTGCTAAAAATGTTGCAAAAATGCCCCGCCTAAACTATACTTATAATCAATAGTTAATAAGAGGGCTTGGCGTTTTGAGTAAAATAGGGAAAGTTACCGTACTGAATATTCTTGCCTGTGCAATGATTATTTTTACGGCTGTTGTTGTGTTCTGGCTGCTTGCAAAGAATAATCTGTTTACGGATTTTATAAAGGATGCTGAAAACAAGTCATTTGACTACCGCCAGAAGGTACTTACGGGTAAGAAAAGTAATTTTCTTACAAAAAACAATATCTCTGTTGTAACGGTTGATGATGTAAGTTTTGAATACTTATGGGATAAATACGGCGAATGGCCTATTCCGCGTGACGTATACGCCAAACTTATTGACCGGATTGAACAATCTAACCCCAAAATTATTGTATTTGATTTATTGTTTATTAAATCTTTAAAAAGTTCTGCCGCTGCGGATAAAAAATTAATAGATACGGTTAACAAATACGATAATATTTATATGGCAATGAATTTTGATAATATACCGGAAGATGCGAGAAAACCGTTGGATTTGCCGTCAAGATTACAGGTTAAGGTTGACAATCAGTCCGGTAATAACCTTGTCTCAAATATGACTTTTTCAAACTGTCGTACAATATTGGAAGGTTTGCTTAACGGTCGTGCAAATGTAGGGATTGCAAACGTTAACCGCAGTACAGACGGTATTATTCGTACGGTGTCTCCATTTGCATATTATAAAGGAAATTATTATCCGTATCTGTCTTTACTTGCGGGTGATTATTTGCTGAACGGTAAATTCTCCGGTGTATACGCAATAAATGAGAACTCGGAATTAACGGTCGGCGGGCGGGAAATCCCGATTACTCCTGATGGTGAAGTTATCCTTAACTGGTACGGGGAAGCCGGACGTGTATTTGATATGGTTCCGATGTATAAACTGCTTCTTGATATCGAAAACGGACAGAACAGTTTTGATTTTAAAGACAAGGCGGTTTATATAGGAACAACCGCAACCAGCCTGCATGATACTAAGAGTGTGCCGGTCTCAAGGCTCTATCCAGGAGTTGAGATTCATGCGACTTTTCTTAATAACTTGATTGATAATAACTTTATTAAGAAAACATCTCTGGCTGTTGATATTGTTCTGTGCTCAATTCTTGCACTGATTACGGTGTTTATTGTATTTGCGTCGGCAAGCGCTATATTTGCAACTCTTTCTACGGTTATGATACTTGTCGGGTATACATTTATTACGTATTATCTGATGTATATTTCAAACCTCTGGGCGCCGCTTGTGCTTCCTGCAATTATTGTAATTATTGCATTTGCACTTTCTTATATAATTAAATACATAATAAAATCAAGAGATTTTGAATATCAATATAAACTCGCAACAGTAGACGGGCTGACGGATTTATATAATCACAGGTATTTTCAGGAGAGTCTTAAACAGCAGATGGAGACTGCTAAGCGTTACGGAACATCTGTATCGTTGATTATTGTTGATATTGATTTCTTTAAAAAATTTAATGATACGTACGGGCATCAGGCTGGGGATGCGGTTTTAAGGCAGGTTGCGCAGGTTTTGAAGAAAAATGTGCGTACAAGTGATATTGTATGCAGGTATGGCGGTGAGGAAATGAGTATTATTCTCCCGAATACTAATAATAAAGAAGCACGTACCAATGCCGAGCGTATTTGCAAAGCAGTTGCGGAAAAACCTTTCAAGCTCAATGCTGCTGATGAAAGCCACGTAACAATCAGTCTTGGTGTGGCAACTTTCCCGCAGGATGGTGAAATTCCTAAAGATTTAATAGAAACGGCTGACAGAGGTTTATACCGGGCAAAAGAAAACGGCAGAAATCAGGTAGGGGCACCGGAATGAAAGAAATAACGGTTATAGGTGCCGGACTTGCCGGCTCCGAGGCAGCTTTGCAGCTTGCAAAACGCGGAATAAAAGTTAAACTCTTTGAGATGCGTCCTGAAAAAACAACCGGTGCTCATAAAACCGGTAAGTTTGCCGAATTTGTGTGTTCAAACAGTCTCGGCTCTTATGATATTACAAATGCAAGCGGACTTTTAAAAGAAGAAATGAAAATTTTAGGCGGAGAACTTATTAAGATTGCATTTGAAAATCAGGTACCGGCAGGGAGTGCACTTGCTATTGACAGAGAAGGTTTTTCGCAGAGAGTAACGGAAATTATTAAAACTAATCCGCTGATAGAAGTTGTAAATGAGGAAGTAACTTCAATCCCGGATACTCCTGCAATTATTGCATCAGGTCCTCTTACATCGGAATCTTTAGCGCAAACAATCAGAGAGTTTACAGGCGTTGAACATTTGCATTTCTTTGATGCGATTGCGCCTATTATTGAGAGAGACAGTATTGATTTTGATAAAGCATTTTATGCGTCAAGATATGATAAAGGTGAGGCTTCGTATATTAATTGTCCGATGAATGAGGAAGAGTATAAGAAATTCTACGATATTCTTATAAATGCGCCGCGCATTGAATTAAAAGAGTTTGAAAAAGATGCAAAATTTTTTGAATCTTGTCTGCCTGTAGAAGTTCTTGCCTCCCGCGGGGTTGATACATTGCGGTTTGGTCCGATGAAACCTGTGGGGCTTGTGGATAAAAGAACAGGTGTAGAAAACTATGCGGTTGTTCAATTACGTCAGGATAATTCTGCAAAAACACTTTATAATATCGTAGGTTTTCAGACAAATCTCAAGTGGGGCAGTCAGAAGGAACTTATACACTCAATTCCGGGGTTAGAAAATGCCAATATTGTAAGATACGGCGTTATGCACAGGAATACATTTATAAACAGCCCCAGAGTATTAACGCCATATTTAAATACACATAATCGTAAGGATTTATTTTTCGCAGGACAGTTAACAGGCACGGAAGGCTATACAGAATCAATTGCGACCGGCATGCTTGCAGGAATTAATGCCGCAAAATTGATTCTCGGGGAAGAACTTATCGCACTTCCCGAAGAAACTATCCTCGGGGCGTTAGTACATTATATATCAGACGGGCAGCATGAGAACTTCCAGCCCATAAACTCTAACTGGGGAATATTACCGCCGGTGGAACTTCCTAAAAAGGAACGTAAGAATAAGAAAATGAAGGCGGAATTGATGGCAAAACGCTCAATTGAAATTTTAAATACTATGAAATTCTAAATAATTTTACAATATCGGTATTATTGTTGTTAACAGTTGCCCGTTCGGTTTTGTAGTCCACATAAATCTCATCATCTCCTGTTGAGCCCTGTATTCTTAAAAAGTGTTGCGCCTGTTTATATTTGTCCATATTAAACTTGTGTCTGAACGGACCGGCATAAATCGGCATGTCAGGTTTGCCCAGTTCTTTACATAATTGCCGCGCGTATTCCATAAATGCATCGCGAATCTGGTCGTTATCCTGATATTTTGTACTCATTTCAATATTATCAAGTACAAGTGATGTTTTGCCGTCAATTTTTGCAATATAGCACATAGTATTTCCTACAAATTCATCACCATCAACTACTTCTATGGCAGAAATACATTTATTCATAATATATGTAGGTGCAGAGAACTGATTAATACCGTTGCCGACTGCCGTACAGCAATGTCCGTGATTTCCGAGAAACAGCGCGTGCGGAATATCGTTCATATCTGTTTGGCGGATAACAATGTTTGAGGAGGTTTTGCCTTTTAATGCCGCTGCATTTTTAATTTCTACATCACGTAATTTCATTATATGGTTGTATATTGTATTTTTTGCAGTGTTTATTTTGGCATCCGGATGTTCTGTCGTCCAAAAGCTGCTTGAATTTATTGTCTTTTTAATTGCAGAAATTACCTGCGGCATTTCATCAAACTGTAATAACCCGTTATTTTTGTACATCCGCATAATATTTTGCTGCCCTGTCCTGTATCCGTCTTCATCATAAATGGTTTCTGTTACGGATTTGAAAGTTATTCCCATTTCTTTGAGTGTATTGAAGATTTTTGCAACTTCTTTCTCCGGCAGGAGTTTTAAATTTTCATCATATAAATCTGCTTCCAGATTTCTTATGGCACTGGCGCGTGCTTTGTCTGCATCAAGTTCTACGGTGACCGTTTTGTACGAATTCGGGTCAATATTTACCCAGCGGTCGTAGTTTAGACCCATTGATTTAAATCTTTCTTTTGTGAAAATATTTTGCGGAAGGTTATTTAAAATCTCAACTATTGATTTATCAGGATTTTCTTGTATTATACTTATAAGTTTTTTAAATCCTTCTTTAAACTCCTCATTACTTGATAAAATGTTTTGTATAAACGGGCTTTTATGCAGGGCAAGACGTGCTGCAAGTTCCGGAGAGTATTCTATATTAAGGGTTTTGTAAACTATCCTGTTAACTTTTTCATTCCAGATTTTATCGTTTTGGGGCTTAAGAACATTAAGCGAATACCAGGTTTTGAAATCCTGATTTTTATTTGCACGATTTTCAAATGCGCTTGTGATATTTATATCGTTTTTGGCTTCTTTAAGTATTTTGTCAGTCGGCAGATTGGGTTTGATTACATTTAACAGTTCGATTTTATCATCATCTGCGACAGCTGCAAGAGTCCTTATTTTAGAGGTTAATTCTCCCGGTTCAAATACTGTTGTTTGAATAATCTCCTGTATATCTCTCAGTTCACGGGTTTTTGTATTAATTTGATTTTTTAATTCATTTAACGCATCGTTTCCTTTAATCTTGGCTGCCGGAAATTGTTTTTTTAAATCGGCTATTTCATTATTTAAGTTTGAGATGGTTTCCTGATAATATTTTGATGGTTTTAATGTCTTATATAACTGTTTATCTAATTCTGTTGTTTTGCCAAATAGGTCATCAAATGCATCAAGTAAGTTTTCAAGTCCGTCCATTTTGTTGGCAAAAGCGGCTTTAAACGTCGGCATGTCTAAGTTATCTAAAAATTTTATAATTTTAAAGGCATGCTCAACATAAATAAAACCAAATATATCATCATCGGATAACGGATTAATGCCGGATTTAAGGAGATTTCTTTTGGCAAACATTTTTTCTTCCACTTCTTTTAATCTGTCAAGAGTTTTTGAACGCGGAAGGGTATTATTGATTGAAAACGCTTTTATGTAATCTTCAGGACATCCTCTGTTTTTTAAAGCTAAAACTTTTTCGAAAGTTATTTCATCAAATGGCAGCTTATCAGACTTATAACAAAGTTTAAGTATTGTCGGAACATCATCATATCCTTTAGCGGCAATATCTTTTATCAGGCGGATTAAAGAACTTGTGTCTTTATTAGTTTTTATAATTTGTATTATTAAATCCGGAATATATTTAAGGTTCACATTGCTGTCAATAAGGTCTTCTGCTGTTATTAAGTACTTTTCATTATTTATATAACGTAATAAGGTGCAAACATTTTTTGCAGCATCTTTAAGATTACCGGAAAATATGTCTTTATTCTTGTCTAAAACTTTTTGGGCAAATGCAAGCCGTTTTTCATCCAAAGCGCCATCCGGGGCTTTACAGAGTCTTAAAATTTCAGAAACATCTCTGCCGGAATACTCTTTTTTAACCAGTTCTATTGCAGTCTTGTACATTCGTGTATCAAGCTGTCCTGTTTTTTTATTTATTATTGAGGGAATTAAATAATTGCCGATAATATCATCTGAAATATTATTACCATATACATAGATACCATTTTCTATGCAATCTATTATATTCTGTTTAACTTTTTCAGTTTCTCCATCTTTAATGAATTTTTTAAATTCTTTTGTTATTTCAAGAAGTTGATTAAAGGCTTTATCAGAGAATTTACCGTTTTCATCAAAACAAGCTCTAAAGTTTCGTCCGAGAAATTTACATATTTTGTCTGCTTCTATGGCTTTGTCGAGCAGCAGTGAATATTCATCATCGCTTAATTTTAGGTCGTTGGCAATTTCTTTTAATATAGAGCCGCTTCTAATACCCAGTTTAGAAGTTTTTTCATAAAACAAAGGTGAGAAATCACCGTTTGAGTCAGAGCTGTTTTTAAGTATGTCCGGAATGTTTTTTTCGTTGTTTTGATATTTTAAAAGGATTTGGGGTAATGCGTCCAACTTAGATGGTGACAATACTCCGTCTTCGTTTTTGCAGGCGTATAGCCAATTCAGGCGGTCAGGATAACAGCTTAGAAATTTATCAATTTCCTGCAGGTTTGTTTGCTGAAACTCGTCATTTTTGTTCATGCAAAATTGAAGAAACTCTGATATTCCATAACCATATTTTTTGCTTAGTTTATATATTTCAGGATATGCGTCTATAGTGTTCATATCGATTAATACTTCGGTGTTTAAGAAACCATCAGGATTGTTTACATGCTTTTGTGCTTTGGCAATATAATTTACTAAGGAGAGTATATCTTCAGCGGTCCCTAATTTTGCCATATCAATATATCGCTCAAGAAGTTCTATATTAATGTTATAAGCATTGTCAGAAGCTAAGTGTACTAAGCCTTTGACGTAGCCCATTTCTATATTTTCAATTTCCGTAAGTTTAAGAATGGCATTAATATCTTTTTCTGATTTTGCTTGAGGACAAGAATGTATAATATCTCTTATCCGGCTGTTTGTCATTAATTTGTCATACTTTTCCTGACAGAAATTTCCTTGTTCGTCAAGACAATATTTTGTTGCTGTTGTATATTCCATATTGTTGGAAAAATATTCTTTCATTCCCATAAATGTATCAAGGATTTTATAGTCAATATTTCCTTCCTTATTTATACTTATATCAAGTGCTGCATCTACGGTTTCGTGCCAGTTGTTCTGTGTAAGCTGTTGAATAGTTTTGAATGTTTCGTCATTCCAGCTTCCGTCAGGACGCCGGCATTTTTCAATAAGAGTAGGTACGAGTCCGATATCATGGCTTAATTCTATTATTTTATCTAAACGTTCTTGATGAAAATTATTATTGTTATCACTGATTGTGCGAATGATTTTCTTTAATTCATAAGACGAGACATTAGGCTCTATATATTTAGTTTTTGAAAGAATGTTAACAATTATTGATTGAATATCGGAATTTACACATCCGTTAATGGAAAAATTTTGGATTATATCGTTAGTAAAGTAGTTTTTACCTGTAAGTTCTTTGAGCTTTTTAGCGAATTCAAAAGTTTCTTTGTTTATTTTACCGTTTTCACCAATACAGCATTTAAAGATATAGTTTGCATAATTGGTATCTTCTTCGTTAGCAAATTCTTCTATAAATTTGTTATACTCTACTTTATTATTAATAATATCATCTTGTGTAAGTTCTTTATAAACTATTGCAGGCGGGTCTGCTTCTTTTGGAACACTAAGACTTATATAGTTGGGCTGCGTAAGTTTAGCTGCTTCAGGATGTTTCATTATATTCTTCGCGACCTTATTCCCGAC
>CASELB010000004.1 GCA_949288685.1 uncultured bacterium | reverse complement strand
CTGACTATGCTCCGCATAGTGCGCTACCTACCTCTCCTCGAACGTGACATTTAGTCACCTTCTCGTCGGCAGAGTGCCACAGACCCGTGACGACTTTGTTATTCTGTTTTCAATTTTGCCTTGGGCTTGCGTTAGCGCCGACTATGCTCCGCATAGTGCGCTACCTACCCGGCTTAGTCTCGTCCACTTCCGACTCAACAAGTAAAGTCTATCATCAAAGCATTTGATAATCAACCCCTGTTTTTATTTGTTTGTCAAATGCTCTGACAAAGATGCCAGCTCCTCTAATTCATAATCATCATTATTGGCATCATACATCGGAATATCACGCAAAGTCTCAAATTTTCCTATAACCTTACCGTCCTCAACATAGTCCGCGTCAAATCTAAATAACTCTTCCTGTTCCTCCGATACAGAGACTATTTTTCTTGTTCCGTCACTCAATTTTCGGATTACAACAGTAACCGCATCCGGTATATCTCTGACATCCGCAGCTATATCATCCGTAGTTACAATAACACCGGTCATGTCAAATTTTATAAGCTCCCTTACAAAATCTAAATCCCGGCAGCCGTCTAGTACAACACGCTGCGGCAGCAACTGCATTAGTTCAGTCGTAGATATATCACTCTGCCCGCATCGAACCATATTACCGCGCGATAATTTTATTTCATCAAAATCAGACATTAATACTACACGCTGGTCTGCTCTTATTTTAGAGACCAGAGCGTTTAAAAGCGTTGTTTTTCCGCTGTTTGGAAGTCCTTTTACTATAATATTACGATGAGCACTAATCGCCAGCGACAAAAAATCTGCCATCTTATCTATTATAAAATCGTTGTCAATAAGTGATTGAAAATTTGCAATCTGCGGTCGGAATTTTTTTATAACCATAACAGGCGAAGACTGAACCAGTGGCTCCAATATAATATGAAATCTTACACCGGTAGAAGAAACCGCATCTATTATTTTGCCATTTTCTTTTTTTGTATAATTACAATTCTTCAATATTTCTTCTATAAATTTATCACCGTCTGCTATCGTCAAGTTTAAGTCACGAGTACCGTTTTTACCCTCAGCAATAACATTAGTAAGTGAATTTACAAATATAGTATCAACGTCTTCTTCGTTATCAAATACATCCGTTATAATCTCAAACGCGTTTACACTCGACACAAGAAACGTGATAAGTTTTTGCAAATCATAACTGCTTACACTAAGGTTTTCATGATTTCTTAACTCTGACTCCACAAGTTTTCCGATATCTTCTTTTTCTGTATATCCGCACCGGACAACAGCATCCAGCAAAATAGATTTTAATTCCGCTAAATCCATATCGTATTTACTATTTTTAATTCGCGCTCTGATATTCATATCTGCCTCTTATATTTTTTAAACTATTTTCCATAATGTTGTCAGAAAGCATCACTGCCAGTTCTCTAAAACTTTCCGCAACATTTGAATTGATATTCTCTTCTGAAACGGAAATGCCTTTGTTAATTGCAGACATCACCGTAAAATAATTGTTTGGAATTTTCTTGTATACTTCCATTCCAAGTTCGTTTTCTATTTCTTCCGTTGTTAACTCGTCATTTTCAATATAACGATTTAATATAATTTTAATATTATCTTTTGAAATACCGCTGCCACAAAGCAATTTAATACAGTTTTTTGCATTTTTCAGCATACTGTAATTAACCGATGTAATATATAAAATATAATCAGCAAGTTTTAATGTTTTCAATATTTTATCATCTGCAGTGGTAGGTAAATCAATTACAATATATGAAAAAGTATCTTTTAGCGATTTTAGTAATCTTATAGCCCGATTTATAGTTATAGATGAAAGGAGAGCACCTGTTGCAGACTCTGATAATACATAAAGTTCATTATCAGAATATTTTTCAAACATACCGGTCAGCATATCCGGTTTAATGTTATCAATATTCTCAAGGATACTGCTCAAGTTAAAAGAGCTTTTTAAATTAAGAAAAGCTGCAGCTTCTCCCATACAAAAATTCATATCTACAAGCGCTGTTTTACGACCGGTAAGTTTTGCAAGTTCTAGCGCCAGATTAACAGCAACCGTTGTTTTCCCGCTTCCGCCTTTGCCTGAAAATGCTGTTATTATTTTGCACTCTGATTTTTCCTCCTCGGAATTTGAGTTTAATAACTTAAGAATTGCAGAATGCAATTCATTTTTCAATACAGGTTTAGCAAGAAACTCAACAGCACCGCACCTTAGCGCTTTTATAATAACTGAAGCATTTGTATTCATTGAGATATTAATAACCGGGATTTTAGCCTTCGAAAGCTGAGCTGTAACTTCAAGTCCAAATTCCTGATTTTCTGTTATATCAACAATAGCAGCATCCGGCGGTTCCTTTGCACACCTTTCACACCCGCTTACGTAATCGGAATAACAATCAACCGACTTCACACATTCCAATTCCTGCAAGTAAATTTTAGTCATTTCTGATGACAGGTCATTTCTGTCAAAAATTATTATAGAAAGCTCTCTTGACATACATATATGATACAACATGCCTGAGCATTAAGCAACTATTACAGCCAACCCTCAATTATATTTTTTATTTCCTCAACATTCTGACCTTTATAATTAATTTTGGATGAAGTTATTGGATGTCTATAATCGTTTTTATTTATGGAACGTGCATCAACAATAACAGAGGGAGGTAATATTGACCATTTATAGAGCGCGGCAGACATTCTGCGATAAAATTTGTTAAGCCATTCCGTTTTTTGTTCAAGAGTCACATTGTGTTCTTTTTCATATAAAAACTCTGTTTCAAACATTTCGTTATAAGACTCGTGTTTATTTTCTATCCGCCAGATTACTTCATCCATAAATTCATACGGCATAAGTGCGTCTTCTGCGATAAGCGGTTTCCCGGTTTTAGGATTTATAGCAAGTTCGGCACCCGGGCGTTTTAAAATAATATTTTCAGGAATAACATTTTTCTTATCTCTGTTTTTATTCATCCACCTTGCAAGTGCAAAGAGCTTTGTTTTAGTAACGTCCGCAATCGGCGCAAACCCGCCGGACATATCACCGTTTATTGTTGCATACCCCATATATAGTTCACTCTTATCGGAAGTTGCAATCGGCAAGCATTGCCCGAACTCGTTACTAATCCCCCACAAAAGTATTGCACGAGAACGCGCCTGGATATTATCAGGGGTAAAAGATTTTGTATAACGACCGTCCCACTTTTTTTCAACATCCGTAAACAATTCCTGTAAGGAATTATTTATTGTATCGTACATTGATTTTATAGGAGCTTGAGTAAAATTAATTCCAAGATTTTCTGCCAGTTTTTGGGCGTCATTTTTACTTTCATCACTTGTAATTTTGGAAGGCATAGAAATTCCGAACACATTTTCAGGAGAAAGCGCATCAGCAACAAGAACCGCAGAAACAGAGGAATCCAATCCGCCGGACAAGCCCAGAACTGCTCGTTTAAATCCGGTTTTTGCAAAATAATCCCTTATTCCCTGCACGATTGTCTTATAAGTTCTTTCTAAGTCCGGTTCATAATCAAGTGAAAATGCTTTAGGTTCGCTCAGCGTTTTTTCCAAACCTTTAGCCAGCGGGTAAATTTTACCGAGTCCTTTTATGGGATTAACTATCAAAAACTGTTCTTCAAATGATTTTGCCCGTGCAAGAAGTTCACCTCTTGCATTATAAACGCGGCTTGAACCGTCAAAAGAGTTGTTATCTATTGCTCCGACTTGATTTACATACACAAACGGTGTTTTTGCCGCTCTTGAAATATATGAAAGCATATTGTGCTTTAACTGTTCTTTTTTTGTCCTGGTGGGAGAAGCCGAGCAGTTTATTATAACATCCGGATATTCTTCCGCCAGAGTTTTTACGGGGTCAAAATGATAAAGATTAGGGATAAAAAATTCATCATTATTCCAGCAATCTTCACATATAGTTATACCGTATTTTTTGCCGTTAATGATATTTAATTTATCACACTCTACAGGTGAACTGAGATTACAAAATGTTTCTGCCGGCTGGGCGCCTATTACCGGAGACGGTTCAAAATACCTTAAGTCGTAAAATTCAGCATAGTTAGGCAGAAGTGTTTTTCTTATAATACTTTCAATTTTGCCATCACCGAGGACTGCTACTGCATTATAATATCGTCTGCCGGTATTACTCTTTACTTTT
>CASELB010000003.1 GCA_949288685.1 uncultured bacterium | reverse complement strand
GCTGTTCAGGATCTTGTACAAGTACAAGTGTAATGCTATGCGGGCAAGACCCTGAAACAAATATTTACCCCTTCCCCTTCTATTCTTGAAATTTATAATAAATCTTAACAAGCACTTGCATTACTAATATATTTGTAATAATATTTTCTTGTCAGAAAATAACCCGAATTTGAATAGTTTTCAAAAAGCAATTATGCTTATCTTTTGATGTATTCAAATAAAAATAAATATAATAAGTAGCAAAATAATTTAAGAAAGGTAAAACATGACTGAAGAAGAAAAATTAGAAACAAGCGCTGCTGCAGAATCAGCAGAAGCAGAAACTGTAACTGAAAACTCTACAGAAGCTGCAAGCGAACTCTCCGCAGAAGCTGCAGAAGAAAATGTTGAGGTTCTTCCCGCTAAAAAACAACGTTCAAGAAAAAAGAAAGTTGAAACCAGAGAAGAACAGCCCCAATCAGAATGGAAAGAACAAGTAGTTCAAATCCGCCGCGTAACAAAAGTTGTAAAAGGCGGTAAAAAATTAAGTTTCCGTGCAATTGTTATTGTCGGTAACCAAAAAGGTCAAGTCGGCGTCGGCTGCGCAAAAGCTGCTGAAGTTATTATCGCTATTCAAAAAGCTGTTGCTGACGGTCGTAAAAATCTCGTTAGTGTACCTATTTTCAAAACAACTATTCCGCACCCGATTACCGGTCGTTCCGGAGCCGGCGCGGTTATGTTAAGACCGGCTTCTCAAGGTACCGGTATTATCGCTGGCGGCGCTGTTCGTTCTGTATTAGAACTCGCAGGTATTGAAAACATCCTTTCAAAATCTCTCGGTTCTAAATCTCCGCTTAACGCAGCAAACGCTACAATAGCAGCTTTAAAAGCGTTAACTCCGTTCCACGAAGTTGCTAAAAAACGCGGTTTAACAATGGCTGAATTATTAAACTAACAGCGGATTGATTTATAAATTTACATGTAATAATAAGGAATATAATAATGAGTAAGACTGAAACTAAAAAAATAAAAATTCAATTAAAAAGAAGCCTGATTGGCTGCTCTCCTGCTCAAAGAAAAGTAGTCGCAGCATTAGGTCTAAAGAAAACCAACAGCATTGTTGAACAATGCGATACTCCTATTATCAAGGGCATGATTAACAAAGTATCACACCTTGTTGAAGTTATAGAATAACAATTATTAGAAAGAGGAATAAATTATGTCAGATAAAAGAATAGAAATAGTTGATTTGGCGCCCGCTAAAGGTGCTACATCCAAAAGCAAACGCGTAGGACGCGGACGTTCTTCAGGTATGGGCAAAACTTCATGTCGCGGTAATAACGGTGAAGGTCAACGTTCAGGACGCTCATCAAAAAGAGGTTTTGAAGGCGGTCAAATGCCTGCTTACAGACGCTTGCCTAAATTGAAAGGGTTTGAAATTATTAACAAAATCAATACCGCGGCTGTTAATGTTGGCAGACTTGAACAATGGGGAATTACTGAAGTTTCTCTTGAATCATTAATTGATGCAAAAAGAATTCACCCGTCTTCCCAAGCATTAAGAATTCTCGGAAACGGCGAACTCTCTAAATCAATTAATGTTAAAGCAAGTTATGTAACGCCTCAGGCTAAAGAAAAAATCGAAAAAGCCGGCGGAAAGGTTGAGTTAGTATAATGGCACAAAATATAAAACTACCGACTACAGCAGACTTAATGTCTATGTGGAACGCGTCAGGCTTAAAAGAAAAAATTATTTTTACTTTTATAATGCTTATTGCGTTCAGGTTCGGTGTTCATTTACCGATTTTCGGTATTAACAACGAAGTCTTTGCTAATATTGCAAGCCAGAATAATATCATTGGTTTCCTTGATTTATTCTCCGGCGGTGCTCTCGGTAAAGTTTCCATCTTCGCATTAGGTATCGGACCGTACATCACTTCTTCTATTATTATGCAATTACTTGCCGTAATTATTCCTTCTCTGGAAAAATTACAAAAAGAAGAAGGTGAAGCAGGCAGGCGCAAACTTTCACAATACACCAGAATATTTGCGGTTATCCTTGCGGCATTTCAGTCTGTTGTATTTATGGCTTATCTGTCACATCTTGAAAATACAATCACTGTCAGCAGCCATACCATGTTTTATATTTCGTCAATCTTCTCATTGACGGCAGGCAGTGCGCTTGTTATGTGGATATCAGAATTAATCACGGAAAAAGGCATAGGAAACGGCGGTTCGCTTATAATCTTTGTCGGTATTATCTCCGGTATCCCGCTATATACTCAAAGAACCGCACAAATCGTTATGCACGATTCAATGCTGCAAATAGGTTTGTGTGTACTTTTAGCAATCTTCTTTGCTACAATGGTGTTTATCGTCATTATGCAGGAAGCTGTGAGAAAAGTTATTATTGTAAACCCGAAACGTCAGGTTGGTAACAAAGTTTACGGCGGCGTAAATACTTTTATTCCGTTCAAACTTAATCCGGGCGGTGTTATGCCGATTATCTTTGCTGTTGCAATTCTACTGTTCCCGTCAACCATTCTTAGTTTAATAGGACAGGCTCATTTGCCGGCAGGATGGATTGAAAATACTGTTATGTTTTTAAATAAGATATTTTCACCAAGCGGCATTATATATTATGCATTATATTTCACCTTGATTGTTGCATTAACTTTCTTCTATGCATCAATTATGCCTAATATGCAGCCAAAGGAAATTGCTAACAACCTGAAAAAATACGGTTCTTCAATTCCCGGAATCAAACCGGGAAAACCGACAGCAGATGCACTGGATAAAATATTAACCAAAACAACATTTATCGGAGCACTGGGACTTGGTATAATAGCACTCATTCCGTCAATCACCAGTTACTTTACAGGGATTACTACACTGCAAGGTATTGGGGCAACTTCCTTAATCATTATGGTTGGTGTTGCTCTTGACCTGATAAATCAGGTAAGAACCCATCTTCTTGCAAGAAACTATGAATCTTTCCTTAAACAGTAACGATTGTGATATAAAAGCAATAAAAAAGCGGCTTAATAAATTAAGCCGCTTTTTGTTTTAAATATGTAATTAATTTTCCGCCGTAGTTTTTGCTCTGTAAAACATCAAAATTTGAAAAATCGACAGGTTCTGAGTGTTCTACAATTACAATATGAAAAGCCGGCAATTTTGCTAAAACATCTTCATAAATACCGCTTAAATACGGAGGGTCAATATAAATAACATCATAATATCTGTCTTGCAGCCTATTTAAAAGTTTAAGCGAGTCACCGCAAATCAAATCAGCCACAAAATTTAAGCTGTCATAATTAGATTTAACAACACCAAATACTTTCCGATTTTTCTCTACAGCAGTTATACTGCTAAAGCCGCGACTTGCAGCCTCCAGCCCCATTATCCCCGAGCCTGCAAAAAGGTCAAGAAAACTTAGTCCGTTAAATTCACCCAGAAGTGAATACAGAGTATTAAATATACTCATTCTGACTTTTGAAAGTGTAGGGCGTGTTACAGTCGAATCAGGAGCTTTAATAATCCGTCCGTTAAATTTTCCGCCTGTTATATTCATGAGCCTAAATCCAGTTTTGCAATTTTTATATCAAAAACACTTTCTATATCAATTCCGTTTAAAATTGATGTTATCAGGTCATTAGGGTTAAATTTATCTTCAAGTCGGTTAACGATACCCAGAATTTTGGCATCGGTGTACTCCTCAACAATCCGCGGAATTGAAGTAATTTTAGCAGAATCGGAGTACTCCGGAATATTATTAATAACCGCACCACGAACGTTTACCCCGCGTTCTTTTGCAAGGTTTAAAATCAAAAGTGCATTATTTACAGCTTCCTGAGACGGTGTTATTACAAGCAAAAGCGGAACACGCAAAATTCTCAACATATCCATTGTTGTGTAATCCGCATTAAGCGGACTCATTATCCCATTTGAGCCATCAAGTATTGAACAATCATACTTTTCGGTTATATTCTTATACTCATGTGTAATAAGTTCAATATCTATAAATTCATGCTCTTTTTCTGCCGCAATTAACGGTTCGCAATCAGATTTAAAAAGATAAGTAAAATATGTTTCAATATATGGATCGATTGTTTTAATATAAGTTAAATCCGGCGACTGCATAAAGCCGTTGATTTCTATGCCGGAAGTCTGTACCGGCTTATAAACACAGGTAGAATAATCAAGACTCTGCATAGTAGCTGCAAGTCCTGCACTTATAAATGTTTTTCCCGCCTTTTGCTCTGTTGATGCGACGTACAAACTTAACATACAAAAATTGTAGCATGAATTCAAAAAATATTTAACTTATTTCATTTTTTATGATAAAATAAATAGGTAGTCCAAGAGAGATTTGTGATGAGTTATAAAATTATATCGAAAAGAGAGTTATGCGCAAATCAGTATGAACTGACCATTGAAGCGCCTTATGTAGTAAGGAACGCAAAAGCCGGGCAGTTTATTATCTTAAGAGTCGAAACTGACGGAGAAAGAATACCGCTTACGATTGCAGACGTTGACAAAGAAAAAGGTCTTTTAACTATTGTATTTATGGCTGTAGGGTATTCCACAAAAAAACTGGCACAATTCAACACCGGTGATGAACTTGTAGACCTTGTAGGTCCGCTCGGTACCCCAACCCACATAGAAAAATACGGTACCGTTGTTTGTGTTGCCGGCGGATACGGAGCTGCCCCTTGTTACCTTATTTCCAAGGCGTTTAAAGATGCCGGTAACAAAGTCTATATGATTATGGGTGCAAGAACTAAAGATTTAATCTTCTGGCAGGATAAGATGAAAACCGCCTGCACAGAACTGTTTATAACTACAAACGACGGTTCTCTGGGCGAACAAGGGTTTGTAACAGGTGTTCTTGAAAGATTGATTAAAAACGAAAAAATCGACTATGTTATAGCCGTCGGTCCAATGCCTATGATGAAAGCTGTTGCGGACTTAACCAGAGATAAAAATATTTATACTGAAGCAAGTATGAACCCTATTATGGTTGACGGCACCGGAATGTGCGGTGCTTGCCGCCTTACTGTCGGCGGAAAGGTTAAATTTGCTTGCGTTGACGGTCCTGATTTTGATGCTCATCAAATTGATTTTGACGAAGTCATTAACAGAACCTCAATTTACAAAGACAGTGAACGTAAACGTGATGAGAATTGTAATTTATTAAACAGGAGAATATAATTTATGTCAGGAGAAAGACAGGTTAGTTTATGCCCTCTTATGAGTGTCGGCTCACAGGTAGAAATTGTTTGTATGCAGGAAAATTGCGCATGGTATTTGAAAAACTATAAACTTTGCGCAGTATATATGCTTGCTTATAATTCAATGCTTGATGTTCAAGCTAAGCAGGCAGCAAAAAAAGCAAAACAGCAACAAGGTTAATAATATGACAAATACTGTAGTTATTGGCGCACAATGGGGAGACGAAGGAAAAGCTAAAATAACGGATTTGCTTGCCTCCAAAGCTGATTTTATTGTCAGATATCAGGGCGGGTGTAATGCCGGACATACGGTTGTTGCTAATAATGTAACTTATAAATTTCATCTTGTGCCATCAGGAATTTTATACGGCGGGAAAATTTGTTTTATTGGTACAGGTAGCGTTATACATCCGGAATCTTTTAAAGCAGAAATCGATGAATTAAAAAGTCAGGGTGTTAATCTCTCCGGACTAAAAATAAGTCCGCTGGCATCTGTTACCATGCCATACCATATAGAAGTCGACGGCTATAGTGAGTCTCATGCTGGAAAAGGGAAAATCGGTACCACTAAAAAAGGAATAGGTCCGACTTATACAGACAAAGCCGCAAGAATAGGGTTAAAAATTCAGGATTTATACGACGAAGAAACTTTATCTGAAAAACTGGATATAATTCTTCCTATAAAAAATAAAACACTCTCCAAAGTATACGAGCTTGAAGAATATTCAAAAGAATGTATAACAGAATTATGTAAAAAATACGCAGAAATTTTTAAGCCCTACGTAGCTTTTAACTGGCAAGAATTATTAGAAGAACATAAGAACGATAAAATCCTGTTTGAAGGAGCGCAGGGTGTAATGCTCGATATCGACTGGGGCACCTATCCGTTTGTTACAAGTTCCAGCCCGATTGGCGGAGGTGCAGCAACAGGCAGCGGTTTCGGTCCAAAGACAATTGATGAAGTAATCGGTGTTGCAAAAGCCTATGTTACACGCGTCGGAGAAGGACCTTTCGTTACTGAATTAAAAGATTCAACCGGTAAAGAAATACAGGAAACAGGACACGAATTTGGTGTTACAACAGGACGTCCGCGCCGGTGCGGCTGGTTTGACGCTGTAACAATGAAATATGCCGTACAGGTTGGTGGTATTACAAAAATTGCACTTACAAAACTTGATGTTTTTGATAACTTTGATGAAATAAAAATCTGTACTGCATACAAAAATACAAGAACCGGTAATATTACTAAATATTATCCTACAGATGTCTTTACTCATAAATATTATGAGCCTGTATACGAAATAATGTCCGGCTGGAAGCAAAATATAACCGGAATCAAAGAATTTGATAAACTGCCTGATAATACAAAAAAATATATTAAGCGGCTTGAAGAAATCCTTAATGTGCCGGTTTCAATTGTCAGCGTCGGTCCTGACAGAACACAAACCATTTTCCGGAGTTAAAAATACTTAATGAAAAAAAAAGTTATTGCCTATCTGCATACCCACTGGGATAGAGAATGGTACAGGGAATTTGAAGTTTTCAGACTCCGTCTGTTACGGGTTTTTGATGAAGTTCTGGATGCCCTTGAAAAAAATCTAATTCCTTCTTTCTATTTTGACGGACAGGTAGTTGCATTACTTGACTATTTAAAAATGCGTCCGGAAAATGAAAATAAAATCAGAAAATTTATTGCAGACAAAAAATTATATATAGGTCCTTTTTACTGTCTTGTCGATGAGTTTTTAACAAATGAAAACCTTTTTAGGAAAAATCTTGAATACGGGCTGGAGATTGCAAAAGAATTTGGCTGCAAAGAGTTTACAGGGTATCTGGCAGATACTTTCGGACACTCGGACGGCGTTATTAAAATATTAAAAGATTACGGATTAAACGAGTGTATCGTTTGGCGCGGCTGCGGAGATTTACCTTCTGAATTTATTTGGAAATCGCAAACCGGCGGAGCTATTAATGCTATTAACCTTGTCCGCGGATATTTTATGGATATTTTTACAACAACTCTTTCTATTGAAAAAAAAGCAGAATTTTTAAAGAACAATCTGGATAAAATTGCCGCTAAATCCTCAAATACACTTTTATTACCAATAGGCGCGGATCACCTCGGTATACCCGCTAATATCAAAGAACAACTGACAAAAATTAATAAACTGGTTGACGGCTATAAAATAGAATTGGGTTCTCTATTTGATTATATAAATGAAGTAAAAAATAATTATAAAATCGTACATAACGGAGAATTAAGAGATAATTCGCTTACATTTACGCTTGAAGGTTCTTATTCTTCGCGGGCTGATTTAAAGCGTCTAAATATTATTGCAGAATACCATCTTGAAAAAGTTGAAAGACTTGTTAATTTTTATAGTCTAAATACAAAATACCAAACAATCATCAAATATGCATATAAACTTCTGCTAAAAAATCAGGCACATGACAGTATATGCGGATGTTCTACAGATGATACACACCTTGAAAATATTTTAAGATACAAAAAAATTGAGCAAATATGCAAAACAATAACGGACGAAATAAAATTAGAAAAAAAACTTACAAATAAAATAATAAATCTTGGAAATGAAAATTATACAGGAGTGATAACACTAAAAAAATATAAAAAAGAAAAAGGTGATATTATTCTAAAAACTCAAACCGGATTTGAAGATGAACTGCTTACAGATATCAAAAGAATACCTGTTACGGAAGATTACAAAAAAATTTATACAGTGCCGGTATATGTAAAAAATATCACCCCGGGAAAAAATGACTGCTTGCCAGGATTACCGCCTGCAGCAATCGATGCAGATAACAATAATCTAAAAGGAGTTGTCTCCATAGAGGTTGACGAAAATATAAAATTTAAAAATAAAGATAAATATATCAACATATTTTTAAGAGATTTTAAAGACTACGGCGACAGCTACAATCGTGGTCCTGTTAAAGATGACGCAGGGAAAATTTTAAAAATAAAATCATGTAAACTTAAACTAAAATCCTCAATTCGTTCAATTCTTGAAGTAAAGTTTGAAACAAATGTCACTCTGGAAATTACGTTAGATGCAAACAGCGAGTATCCTAAATTTAATTTTAGGATAAATAATCGAAAAAAAAATCACCACTTGTTTATGTGTATTGCCCTTGATAAGCCTATTAAAGAAACAATTTCAGAAGATATGAACAGGTTTATCACCAGAAAGTTTAATCCTGACTACGAAATAAGAGAGCATCTGCCTCAAAAGCGCGGAATAGAATCGCCTACAAATACTGCGCCATGCCAGAGGTTTGCGGGTGCAAACGGAGTAGGTGCGGTCCTAAAAGGTATTACACAGTATGAGGTATTCCAAAACGAACTAAGATTAAGCCTATTCAGGGCAACAGGCATAATATCAAATCCTAAAAATTCTTCCCGTTCAACACCGGCAGGTCCTCCTATTAAAACAACAGATTCACAACTGCTTAAAATGATAGAACAAGAAGTCTGGCTGTGTTATACCACAAAACCGCAGGACGCAATAAATAAAATATACAATTTTATCTGCTAGTTCTTAAACAGCGGCAAGCGATTCCACACCCAATTTCAACGCTTCCAAATTAAGAGGCAACAAATGTTTTCTGTGTGCCGGGAGTACAAACTCAAGAGCTTTCTGTAAACTTTCCGATGTCAATTGATGACAGGCAGCTGCAAGAACGCCAAGTGATATAATATTCGCTGTTTTTATTTCTCCAAGTTTTTGCGCCATCTCAGTAATCGGGGCAAATACATACTTTATATCACTGCGTGGTTTTAAAGTTTTAACAAGTGATGAATTTGCAATTATTGTTCCGCCTGCTTTTACTCTGGAAATAAACTTATCAAACGAGAGTTGATTTAAAACAATTGCAAAATCCGTTTCTTTTTTATGAACAGCGCTAACTTCACTGTTGCTTACGACTATTTCGCAATTAACAGTGCCACCGCGCATTTCGGCACCATAGCACGGATACCATGTAACATTCTTACCCTCCAGCATAAAAGCATTTGCAAGAATTTTACCTGCAAGCAAAACGCCCTGACCGCCAAATCCGGCAAATATAAAATTTTCTTCCATTATTCTTATTCCTCTGTAATATCTTTATACACGCCTAACGGAAATACTTTCATCATTTCGTTTCTGACGCGTTCATGAGCTTTTTCCGGTGACATATTCCAGTTCGTAGGACAGGTTGAAAGTATTTCAACAAAACCGACTCCAAGCCCTTTTAATTGAACTTCAAACGCCTTTTTAATAGCCGCTTTTGCTTTACGAATATTTGGAATAGTATCAAGCGCAACCCGTGCACTAAATGCTGTTCCGTCACACAATGCAACTTGTTCTGCAATCCTTATCGGATAACCGTAATATTCACGATTACGACCCTTTGGAGATGTTGTAGTAACCTGTCCCATCAATGTAGTAGGTCCAAGCTGCCCGCCTGTCATTCCGTAAGTAGTATTATTAATGCATACAGCACTTAAAGATTCTCCGCGCAAAGACGCATGTAAGGATTCTGCAAGACCTATAGAGGCAAAGTCACCGTCACCTTGATATGTAAATACAAACTTATCCGGTCTTGCGCGTTTTACACCGGTTGCAACAGCCATTGCACGTCCGTGCGGGGCTTCTATACAATCCAAATCAAGAAAATCATACATTGTAACAGAACAACCGATTGAAGTGGTAAGAATTGTTTTTTCTTTTAATCCCAGCTCATCAATTAGTTCTGCAATCAATCTTATTGCAACGCCGTGATCACAGCCTTTGCAAAAAGAATATTTAAAATCTTTTTTAAATGCTTTAGGAGTTTCAAATACCAGCATAAACTTTCTCCATTGACTTTTCTACAGCAGCAGTAATTTCTTCGACACTTAACCACTCACCGGCAGGGCGCGGGTTAAAGAGCGAAACCTTAGTTTTGCCGTTAACTGCCAGACGAACATCTGTATACATCTGCCCCATATTCATTTCAACAGTCATAACTTCCCGGCATTGACCGGCAAGTTCAAAAAGACGTTTTTCAGGGAACGGGAACAAAGTAATTGGTCTAAACATACCTGCTTTTATCCCTTTATTCCTTAATGATTTTACCGCAGCTTTCAAATTTCTTGTAAGACTGCCGAAACCGACTAATAAAAATTCAGCATCATCAGTCATAAATTCTTCAAACATAACCTCACGTTCCGATATGAGTTTATATTTTTCAAACAAGTCTTTTACATGCTGGATATGTTTTTGTTCGTCAGGACCATAAGAACAAATCTTTCTGCCTTCTCTGCCGTTTGCACCGCTTAATGCCCAGCTTGAATTATCAACCGGAGGATACGGGTATTCAGTAAATTCTGCCGGTTCCATCATTTGTCCTAACAGTCCGTCTGCCAGAAGAATTACCGGAGTTCTGTATTTGTGAGCAACATAAAAAGTTTTATAAGTCAGCTCAATGCATTCCTGAACATTTGACGGCGCAAAAACAACCATACGATAATCTCCGTTACCGCCGCCGTAAACAGATTGATAATAATCTCCTTGCGCCGGATAAATAGAACCTAACCCCGGTCCCGCCCTCATAACGTTTACAAGAACAACCGGAAGTTCGTCTGATGCCGCATAAGATAACGTTTCCTGCATAAGAGAAACCGCACAGGAAGAAGATGTAGTCATTGCACGTGCACCGGTTGAGCAGGCGCCAAGCACCATATTAATTGCTGCAACTTCGCTTTCCGCACTAACATAAGCAAGACCTGCTGCAGGCATTTTTAAACTCAAATACTCACCAATCTCTGTCTGCGGTGTAATCGGGTATCCGAAATAACACTCACAGCCCGCATTAAGTGCAGCCTGCGCTATTGCATAATTACCTTTTATTAATTCTTTTACCATACTATTTATGTACCTCTGTTATTGCTAAATCAGGACAACGTGTCGCACACATCGCGCACCCGATACATTCTTTTTTCGGATCACAAAATTCAACTGCATACTCACCCAGTTTGTTAACATGTGCACTTTTTTTTATTAACCCCTTGGGGCAAGCTGCAATACATAAATAACAAGATTTACATCTGTTTTCATCTATAACTATATGAGCCATCATTTACTCCGTACAACTATTATTATACTACAAACAAACCGGCAAATATTATTTCCCGTAATTTGCAAGAGTTTTATCAATAATGTTTTTCATTTCTTTTTTATACGCCCGCGGTGATATTACTTCACACATTGAATCGTATTTTAACAGCCTGTTTAAAAGCGACTGTTTATCCTCTGTTTTATTAAGTACCGTAATAGAACCGTCGTCATTTATCCCGACTACCTTCTCTTCAGGTCTTAATGTATAACGTCTTGCCAGAGCATTTTGAAGTTTAAAAATAACTGATGTTGAAAGTAAATTACCGGAAGACTTAACGGTAGATACAGCAATACTTGCAATATCTTTATACAGTATTTTTTTTCTTTCACCGTTATAATTTACAACTATAGCAAGAGTATCCTCAACACACGATAACTCAAGCGGGTCACATATAATAAGATTGCTATTGCCTTCTGCAATATATGTAACATTAACTTTCCAGCCATTTTCAACCGCATATTCAAAATTCTGTATATTTTTATCATCCTCAGGCGGCGCAATCTTTGAGTAATACCGGTCTGAACGTCTGTTAATTTTTGCAAGAAGTGAATTATAAGCTCTTATATTCTTTCCCAGTCGCATTTCTGAAGAATAATCTCTTATCTCATCAAGCAAGTTTAATACATCGTCAGAAAATTCTATCCCAAACGGAAGTTTTAAAAGCGTATATTTACCATCAATTTTTTGAATATCAATACCGCAAAATCTGCATGTATTTATATATTTGCTGATAAGAAAATTTGAACACCTTTCACCTGATACTTCACTTAATGCTGCCATTAATTCGTTCATCGTATAATTTTTTTCAAACAACAGTTGAAGCATTTGCAATACACGCAGTGATGAAATATTAACTTTAAGCATAAACTTTTCTTAACTCCATTAATTTTGATATAACTTCTTCTCTTATTTCAGCAGGTTCAATAACTGTACAATCTTCCCCCAGGGATAAAATATGCTGTACCGCAAAAAACTTGCTTGTAAATTCTATTTCAACTTCAGTCTGATTGTTATTGCTTTTACCGGCTTTTGCCTCCGACGGTAAAACATGGTTATCTATATTTTTTAATAAATATTTTACATTATAAACAACAGGTTTGTAATCTGAAACACCTTGTTCTATCTTTACGACCTGGCGGATTCTGGTCATGTTATAACAAACCGTATTATTTGTTTCCGTATCAATACCTTCAACATACAGTTTATTACTTTTCAAAAATATTCTGCCAAACATAAATTTTTTAGTTCCCAGTTTTTTTGCAGGGGTTGCATAAACTATTGTTATAATATTATTTTTGCCGTCCTGAGCAAGTATTTTTTTATACACATCCTGTTCTATCTTGCAAAAAGAAGTAATGCCCAGCAGTTCTCCTGATAATCTTTCATCAAAAGTATGTTCAGCAAGAGTATTAAAAAGCTCATTAAATTTTACTGCAATTCTATAATCAGACCCTCTTGTCATATTCGCATAAAGAGTTTTAAGCGCTGCAATTTCTTCATCAGTTATTTTGAGAGCAAAAGGGTGCGATAATAATTGATATTTATAATCATTAGATTTACACGGGCGGGAAATTTCACACCCGGCAGCTTTCAAAGTAGAAAGGGCAATTCTTATAGTATCGTTAGAATAATTTTTATCAACAAGTCCGCATTCGGAGATAAGAGCATTCAAATCCTGCAAATCCCGCGGGGCCGTCATTAACGCGCCAAGAATAACAATCAGCCGCGCTCCGGTAAGTGATATTTGTGTCACTTCAGCTTTAGTTTGAAAAGTGTACATAGTTTTCTCCCTTTAACATCTATTTCTTAATATACCATAAAAACTAAAAACCAGACAGCTTAAAGATATATTCTGTTACATTATCTACATAATAGTTATCTTCGGAGCTGAATGGTAAAACTTCACCGCCAAACTCATGCTTTATTTTCTGTATTTTTTTATTAATATCTGAACGCTTTATATAATCTACCTTTGTCATTATGGTAAAAATAGGCAATGCATGTGCCTCTACCCATTCCCGCATCTGAATATCATTTTTTTGAATGTCGTGTCTTGCATCTATAAATTGGATTAAAGATTTTATTTCTGCACGATTCAATAAATATTCCTCAAGATTTCTCTGCCAGGCAGCCTGAGCAGCATGAGAAACTTTTGCATAACCGTATCCGGGCAAATCAGCAATTATAAACTTGTTTGACATATTAAAAAAATTAATCAATCTTGTTTTTCCCGGAGTATTAGAGGTTTTAGCAAGTTTTTTATTATTAGCAAGTCTGTTAATAAAACTCGATTTTCCGACATTTGAACGTCCGAGCAGCGCAAATTCAGGCAAATTAAAAACCGGACACTGTGAAAGTTTTTCTGCGCTTACAACAAATTCACCGGATACAAAATTAGCCATGCGATTTCCTCAAGCTCATTGAAAGCTGTAAAAACTCCGGCTTCTTTTTAGAAGTAGTCACCTGACGTTCTTCTACTCTCTTTTCGTTTCGCGCCGTTGCACTACTCAATAGGTTAAATAATTTTATATTATTAAATACTGTAATTTGAGTTTTATTCTTTGTGAAATTGACCTGAACGGAAGAATCCTTTGCAAAGAAATTTTCTACCTCCATCCCAACAATCTGTATAATTCCTGTCTTAAGAATGCTCAATGGTTCTCTGAAAAAAACTTCAAATGATTCAAATATATTCACTCTGATACCCTTTTTATCCAAATATCCGCGACCAAAAACTTTCTTTATTTTCCAGACGTTTTATCTTTTTCTCAAGTTTAATAACTTTCTTTGTATATTTTTTTATTTCCCGCTCATTTAAAGAGGCTGCCAGTATTTGTTTATAGCACGCACATTCAGCCTTAAAATTTTTATTCTTTCTATAATATTTTGCAAGAAGTTTATTTGCCTCTATATTTGCTGGATTTTCCTCCACAGCCCGCATTAAATACTTGTTAGAGAAGAATTTATCACCTTCTTTTTTAAAGTATACCGCATCTTTGTAGTACTCATCCGACTTAGCAACTTTTTTGTTAACATAAGTTCTGTTATCTAAAACCTGTCTGTCAACAGGATTAAGAATTTCCGCCTTATTTAAGGCATCAAGCGCAAAATCATAATTTTTATTAAATGTAAAGAACTCTGCAAGATATTTATACTCATCAATTGTTGTAGCAGTATTTATCGCCTTTTCATATTCTTCTTTTGCAAGAACATACTCACCCTCAACAGAAAGAGCTTCCCCTTTTACAATATATTCCGCTACATTCTGAGGTTCGGAATTAATTATTGCCTGCAATTCTTTACCTGTTCTTTCAATACCTATTATTTTATCAAGTTTCAGCTTTGCAAGCCGCAATTCAACATCGGACGGATTGAGTTCAACTGCGGCATTAAGTTTTTCCCTTGCCTGATACAGCTTTTCAGAAGAAATAACCGCACTGTTTGAAATAATATCTTTTGCCTCTGCCCAATAAGTTTCGGCAAGCCCTTTAAGTGCTTCAGAGTAATATTTTGACTCTTTTCCTATTGCAGAGTAATATTTTTCTGCCTGAGCGTAACTGCCTTTTGCAAGTTCTATATCACCGATTTTAAGACAAATTGCTTCCGCATTTTTATCCATGCCTGCAATTGTTTTAAGGCTCTCTAATGCAAACTCGTTATCAGCTCTGTTTTCATAGAGTTTAGCGAGGTTTAAATACGGAGTTGTAAACTCCGGCAGTAATTCAATTGCTTTCTTATAATTTACAATGGCAGCAGCTTCATTTTGCTGACTTGCGTAAATTTCACCCGCAAGATTGTACGCATAAGCAAAAGAAGGATTAATAAGCAGAGCTTTTTCAAGCATATCAAGCGCAGTTGTATATTCTCCGTCTTTAGCTTCTATACGTGCGAGATGATAATATGCGGTATAACAATAAGGATTTCTTGCAATCGCTTCATTAAAACGATTTTCTGCAACCTCATAGTTTCCCTGCTGGTAATACAATGTGCCCAGATTATCATAAGCCGTTGCATAATCAGTTTTAAGTTTTATAGCTTCTTTAAAGTTTTCTTCTGCCTGTTCAAAATTATCTGCTGACAGGTATGCCACACCGAGTGCGTTATACGCTTTATAGTTATTTTTGTTTAATTCTATAGATTTTTTTAATTCTTCAACTCCGTTTTCATAATAATATTCGGAATTTCTCCTGTAATTCATGTCTGACGAATCCGGACGTTTTAAATAAACCAATCCTTGCAAAAAATGCAGGTCAGAATTGTTAGGATTTTTTTGAAGAAGAGAATCAAGATTATCCTGTGCCTCATTTAACCGTGACGCATTAATAAGGTACATATTATAATAAATATTTGTATCTAAATCATTTGTATTAGCGGCAAGCAGTTCTTCAATAACCGGCTGCGCCTCTGTATATCTTAAATTTTCCAGAAGATAAGCTGCCTGTTCTTTTTTATCATTCACAGACATTTTCGTCTTTTGCAGGGCAACATTTTTAGTTAATTTGATTTGTTTCTTAGCCGGAGCAGCCGTTATTACACCACCCGCTAAAAATAGCAATAATAATGCCGCCAGTATTCTTTTATCCATTAAAAATATACTCCACTATTTAATACACCCATTTTAGTATACACTTATCAAAATTGCAAAAATAATACATTTACAATTATTAAAAATATTGAACAAAATACGCTTATAGCGTATTATTAAAGAAGAAAGTATCATTTTACAATGCTTAACAGTTCTAAAAATTTACTTGATGATTTTAAAACATACCTTGACGTGGAGCGCAATTTTTCAGAACATACAACACGTGCTTATGTCTCAGACCTTATGAGTTTCCTGATCTGGCTTGATAATATCCCGCCTGAAAAAGCAGATTTTAACAAGCTAAGAGAGTACATCTATTTTATACAAAGATTTGAGTATCAAAAAACAACACTTGCCAGAAAAATTGCTGCATTAAGAACTTTTTACAAATATCTTTACAGGGAACGCATTGTTGATACAAACCCGGCAATCTCACTAAACGCGCCTAAACGCCCCAAGCCTCTTCCCAAATTTTTAACTACCGATGAAATAGAAAACATTTTAAACCACGTTAAAATTGATACCCCTGCAGGTTTTAGGAACAGAGTTATACTTGAACTCCTATGGGCTACAGGGATGCGCGTATCGGAATTAAGCGGATTAAACTTTGGTGACTTAAATATTGAAAATAATGAGATAAAAGTAATGGGTAAAGGTGCAAAAGAAAGAATCGTACTAATTTCAGACAGAGCAAAAAATTACCTTATTCAGTACATTAACACGGCAAGAAACCTTATTGCTCCGGGGTACAATGTTTCTAATGACGAGGACTCTCCGCTTTTTATCAACAATACCGGCTATAGACTCCAAAACAAAAGTATAAGAAATGCTATTAACGAAACCGTAAAAGACCTTGAACTTCAAAAAAAAGTAACCCCGCACGTATTCAGACACAGTTTTGCAACGCGGCTAATAGAAAACGGTGCAGACCTCAGAGTTGTACAAGAGCTGCTGGGGCATGCCGGAATTTCAAATACACAAATATATACACACGTATCAACCAAACACCTAAAAGATGTTTATGATAAAGCTCACCCGCACGCATAACAAACAAATTTACCTTAGGTAATTTCTTAACTTATTTGACATATTTATCTCATTGAGAAATAATTTAGGAATGAAAATTATAATATACGGCGCAAATGAAATTGGATGTATTATAGCTGCAGAGTTTTTTGAAGATCACGATATAATCATAATAGATCAGGAAAAAAACAGAACAGACGCATTCAACAAACTTGATATAGGATTTGTTGCAGGTAACGGAACCTGCCTTCCTACACTTAAGGATGCGCAAATTGAAGATGCAGATGTATTTATTGCTTGCACTGACAACGACGAAGCAAATATTGTTGCCTGTATTACGGCAAAAAAAATAAGCGATGTAAAAACTGTCTGTTTTATATCAAAAGAAGAATATCATACTTCTATGGGCTGCAAAAAAGGTTCAGAATACTTCTGCGACCTTGACTTAGATTTCATAATCTGGCCGGAAGAACTGCTGATGCAGGAAATATTTAGGATTGTAACAGTTGCAAAAGCCCTTGATGCCGAACATTTTGCAGAAGGAAAAGCAAGACTTTTAGAATATAAAATTCAGGAAAATTCAATACTTGCAAATAAGAAAGTTAAAGATTGCCAATTTCCTGATGATTCTTTGCTTGTAGGGGTAACACGTCAGTGCGAACTGTTTATCCCTAACGGTGACACCGTTTTAGAAGCCGATGACAAAGTTATATGTATGGGAACTCCGTCTTCCCTTGATATTCTTGCAGGGCGTTTTTTCCATGAGAAAGAACTTGTTAAAAATGCAGCAATTATCGGCGGCGGAACCGTAGGTATGATGCTTGCCAAAAATCTCGAAAAACTAAAAATAAAAACCAAAATTTTCGAAAAAAGTGAAAACAGATGTGAATTCCTTGCATCAGAACTTCAAAATACTCTTATTATTAACGGTGACGGCACCAACATCCAGCTTTTGAATGAAGAAGGCATTGAAGACTTTGATGTTGTAATAAGTGTTACAAACAACGACGAAAAAAATCTGCTCTGTTCTCTTCTTGCTAAACAAGCAGGAGTTAAACGCGTTGTTACAAGAGTATCATCAAATACAAATGTACAATTATTTGAAAAAGTCGGTATTGATGTTGCAATATCTTCAAATATCGCAGTTATAAAAGAAATCAGAAACGATTTAAATGAAAATGATGTTGATATTCTTGCAACCGTTGAGCAGGGGATGGGCGAAGTTCTTGAACTGGATGCACCCTCAAAATTCCACGGACAAAAAATTATGGATTTAAAACTTCCGTCAGGCGCGATTATCGGTATAATTCAAAGAAGAAACAAAATACTCATTCCTAAAGGAAACACGCTTATTATGAACGGGGATTCCCTTATAATATTTACAACAAGAAGCAACTCGCAGGAGTTAAAGAAGTTCTTTAAGGTTTAATGTATGAGATTTGATTATTTTGCTTTCGTTCTAAAAAAAATACTTAAATTTTTTATTCTTGTTTTAATCCTGCCTGCTGCTGTTGCAGTATACTATAAAGAGTATTCTTCAATCATGCCATTTATTTATACCGGATTAATCTCTGCGTTTATCATTCTTCTGTTTAAGAATGCCGGCAAGAATATCCAGAACTTAAATGATATACGTAAAACAAACTGTTTCGGTATTGTAGTTACAAGCTGGATTATTTCAAGCGTCATATTATCCGTCCCTTTTTTGTTTTTCGGTATCTCTCCAATTGACGCGCTTTATGAAGGGATCTCAGGAATAACAACAACCGGTTCCACTATTCTTACCCACTACAACTACCCGCACGCGATGCTGTTTTGGCGGGCATTAAGTCAGGGAATCGGAGGGCTCGGAATACTTGTCATATTTATAGCAATTTTACCGCAATTTGCCGTTGCAGGGCGCCAAATGTTTTTTGCCGAAACTCCCGGACCCGGAGAAGAAATGCTTACCCCGCGTATTCGTTCAACAGCAAGCGCTATGTATAAAATTTATTTATTTCTTACCGTGCTGTTAACAATCTTATTAAAAATTAACGGAATGACATGGTTTGAAAGCATTTGTACGTCAATGTCGACCTTATCCTGCGGAGGTTTTGTTGTTGACGGGAATTTATTTAGCAGGTGTACAAGCCTTACTCTCTGGATTATTACAATATTTATGATAATAAGCGGTACAAACTTTAACCTGCTGTGGAAGTGTTTTACCAGACGAAGCCTTAAAATTCTTACAAACAATGAGGAATTTAAAGTCTATATTTATATATTCTTATTTTTAACCGCCGCAGTCGCCGTCTCCGGGTATATGCACATGAATTATACCATTCCCGATGTAATAAGAGACGGTGCATTTAGTATAATTTCGGTTATGACTTCAAACGGATTTGCAATAGACAGTTATTCAAGCTGGAACCTCGGCGCTCAGGTATTTTTATTCATGGCAATGTTTACAGGTGCAAGCGCCAGTTCGACCAGCGGCGGTATTAAAATTATCAGATGGGTTCTTGTTTTTAAATTTTTAAAAACCGAAATTACAAGAATTTTCCACCCTAATGCGGTTATTAATGTAAAATCAAATAACCAGATTGTACCTAAAGATGTAATCGGACAAGTCCTTATATTTATGTTCTTTTATATCCTTATTTTTATATTCTCGGCAATCATAATAACCCTTATAGAACACGATGCGGAACTCGGAACTTTAAGTGCACTAAATGCTCTGGGCAATATCGGATTTGCACCTGATAACATTAGCGGATTTAACCCTGTTACAAAATTAATTCTCATTTTTGATATGTTAATCGGACGTCTGGAAATTATACCTTTCCTTGTACTGCTGCAGCCCGAGTTCTGGGATTTCAGAAAATAGACACTACCTTATAAGAGAATTGTTTTTAAAATATTTTTAGTTATAATTAACTTTTGTAACAATTTTTCAATTAAACAGGCAATTTTCAAAATTTAAGGAATTTAATAACTGCGGAGATATTTTATGAAAGTACAAGCAGTCCAAAAATCAATTTACACGTATACAGGAATAAATAATGAAAAACAAACTCCTGCAAATTCAAACAGCAAATCTTGTAGTCTTGCACCTAAAGGTTTGAGAGCTGTTCATTTTGGATGCAACATTAAGCCTGCGAATATTGAAGGGCTTTTAAAAGATTACAGATGGTTCATTCAACACGATAAATTACCGGCTATTAACTCTCTCCTCAAACTTGAAACAGGGAAAGAAGCCTTTGATACACTTGTGCGCACCATTCTAAAAAACGATGACCTAAGCTACGAACTAATTGACAGCATCATAAAGCAGCCGAGAAACATGAAGTATTTTCTGAAAGGCTTTGAAGAAAAACTACCATACGGCAGTGATATTTTCCTTTCTTTTATCCCTAACAATATTTATAAACAGGCGTATACTAAATACATTGATAAGCGTTTTGAAAACACAAAATCTATATCTGAATTACTTGAAATAAGACCTGATTGGAAAGAAGAAGTACTGCTTGCAAAACACCGTGAAATATATCACAACAATGATTTTGAACTGGGGCATGTGCCGGAAGAAATAAATCACGGAAAGTTTGAGGGAATAGTAAAATACCTGCATAATTTTATGGACATCAATCTCAATAAAAAAGATAAATATATTCCTCCACTAACCCTTGACGGTAAAACTTTTAATTTTAAATATTTTACAGACGGAAAAACAGATAAAAATGTTTTCGGTATCTCAGGAGAAAACGGCGAAAGATTTATCATAAAAATAGCACCAACAGAAAGAACAAGTCTTGATGATGCCTGTGCATTAGGAACACTATGTAAAATAGATACCTACCTTACAAGAAATTACTGCAGAAACTCCGCCCCTTTAAAATATTATAATCACAACTTAAACGCATCTATATACGATTTTATTGAACATCAGAAAGTCGATAAAAAAATTACACTTGATGAAATACGCGGAAATATTCCGGATTTTATCGATTTAAATATGAAATATAATGATACAACGGGACATAATAATTTCTTTATACTTGACGATACCCAGCACCGTATAAAAGGAATGAATGATTATCACTACGGCGTAAATAAATCAGAGTGGATTACTGTTGATAATGACCATGTAGTATTTGAATCAAGATTTCAGCCTATAATAGACAAGTACCACCACATTCTTCCAAATACGATGGACGTATTTTGTAAATTTTTGTAAAGATTTATCCGAAAATATTAAAGTTTTTCAAAAATATGCCGTTAACTATACTGTAAATATTTTTGGAGTATAGAAAAATGTGCAGATATTATTGGCCGGGAACATATAGTTTCCAAGAAAACATTAAACTTTACACATTATGGATGAAAGATCAACTTGACAGCCTTTTATACAAAATATACGAAATCGAGAAGAATTTGTCGCTCTAACAGCGATAAAAATTGAATAACTCTCGGAATCTAAGCCCCTGGACTGGGGGCTTTTTTTATATATTAAAACGGTAACCGTACAGACAAAAAATTCAGGGCAAAAATAATAAACATTTTCTCTTTCCTCTATTGCGTTGGCTATCTTTATACTATAATATTGTTTGATATTATAGAGGTTTTATTGTGAACAAGAATTACCATTTTATAGCAGTCGGAGGTATCGGGATGAGCGGGCTTGCAAAATACTTGCTGGAAGCCGGCTGCAGCGTATCAGGTTCTGACATCTGCGACAGTAAATATATAACTAAACTAAAAGAAATGGGTGCTGATATCCATATCGGACATGATGAGTCTAATCTTCCGTCAAATTCAATAGTTATTGTAAGTTCTGCTATAAGAAGCAACAATCCCGAACTTGTAAAAGCAAAGAGAGAAGGTATGACAATCCTGCACAGGTCAGATTTACTTGAAAAATTGTCACATATAAAAGGTAAGTTTATAGGCTTTTCCGGTACTCACGGAAAAACTACAACAAGCGGTCTTGCATCATATCTTTTATCTAAAGGCGGCTTGCACCCGTCTTATGTCGTCGGTGGTATAATCCCTGATATTGCAACCAACGCTCACCACGATTCTGAAGATTTTTTTATTGCAGAGCTTGATGAAAGCGACGGCACAATTGTAAAATATTCTCCGGATATCCTTGTAATAAATAATCTTGAAGCCGATCACCTTGATTTTTACACAGACGGGTTAACATCGCTTTTAAGTACATTTAACGGGTACATTAATAAACTCTCAGACACAACTATAGTTATTAATGCAGATGATAAAGGTATAAACGGACTTAATATTCAATCACCGGTTAGTTTCGGAATAAAAAATGAAGCGGATTTTCTGGCAAAAAATATAGAGTTCCATGAAACACACTCTGTTTTTGATGTATACAATAAAGGAACATTCTTATATACCATAAAACTTAGTATACCGGGAATACATAATATCTATAATGCGCTTTCGGTAATTGCAGCATTAACAACTGCCGGAGTCAATATTGAACCGCTGCTGCCGTATTTCGAAGAATTTTCCGGTATGGGCAGGCGGCTGCAAAAAGTTTGCGAAATTAACGGAGTAAAGGTTTACGATG
>CASELB010000002.1 GCA_949288685.1 uncultured bacterium | reverse complement strand
GTACTCCTTTTATTATTTTATCATTAATAAAATAACAAATAATAAACTAAAAACATTTACCTGTTTGTATTATTATAAATAGTATGAATGACTACTTGCAAAGAGCAAAATTTTTCAGAACTAAAAAGCGTCTCGGACAAAATTTTTTAATTAATCCTGATGTTATTGAATCTATCGGGGAACTTGCCGGTATAGATAAAAATGATACCGTTCTTGAAATAGGACCGGGAATAGGTTTTGTCACCGAACTTCTTGTTAAAAAATCTAAAAAGGTAATCGCAGTTGAGCTTGATGAGGATGCAATAGCTGTATTAAAAAAACTTGGTGCTGAAAACTTGCAAATTATTCATCAGGATATTTTAAAGACGGATATTTCAGATTTACGTGACGGAATAAACGGCAAAATAAAGGTTGTGGCAAATATTCCGTATTATATTACCTCTCCGATTATTGCACACCTTCTGGGTGAAATTGATGAGATGGAGAATAAAAACAGAAATTGTATTGACTCTGTTATATTAATGGTGCAGGAAGAAGTGGCAAAACGTATGACCGCAACTCCTGACTCTGAAAATAAGGCGTGGGGTCTGCTTTCGATACTTTCTCAGTTCTGGGCGGATTGTGAAATTGTAAAATTCGTCGGCAGACGTTCTTTTTATCCGGCGCCAAAAGTTAATTCAGCACTTGTAAAACTCGTAATAAGGGAAAAACCTCTTCTTGATTTGAGCGATTATAAACATTTCAGACGCGTTGTTAAGGCTGCTTTTTCTCAGCGCAGGAAAACATTAAAGAATTGTCTTTTACAGGCGTCGTATACTAAAGAGGTAATTAAGTCCGCTTATGACAAACTTCATCTTCCTGACGATATAAGAGGAGAAAAACTTTCCATACAACAGTTAGGAGAACTTTCTGAGGCTTTAATAGATGCAAATAAAGGTTAAAACACCGGCTAAAATAAATCTTTGTCTTGAAGTTCTTAATGTAAGAGAAGACGGATTTCATAATATTGCAAGTATTATGCAGACGATATCGCTGTATGATTATCTTGATTTTGAGTTTAAACAGGCTGATGAACTTAAAATACAACTTACCGGCAATTCTGTTGATATTCCGTATGATAAAAAAAATATTGTATACAAAGCAATAACCCTTTTTTACTCTACAATTCCTGATTTACCTGTTTATGAAATAAAAATTAATATAGAAAAAAATATTCCGGTACAAGCAGGGCTTGGCGGCGGCAGTGCCAATGCTGCGGGTGTAATATGGACTTTAAATAAGGTTTTGAATACTAATTTGCCGGAAGCGCAGATTGATGCGCTCTGTGCAAAACTCGGCTCGGATTTAAATGTATGTTATCACGGCGGTACTTGTTATGCAGAATCAAGAGGAGAGAAGGTAACAAGAATTAGAGCAAATTATCAGTCAGGAGTGTCAATTATTAAACCGCTGAACTTAGGTATTACAGCAAAAGACGGTTATTCTATGTATGACGGATTGGGGTTTCCGCCAAAGTCGCCGGTCAGGTCTCAAGAATTAAAAAATGCGATAATTGCCGGCATGGATATTTCCGATTTAATTTATAATGATTTAGAAATAGCACCGTTAGAAAAGTTTAAAGTTTTATCTAAAATAAAAGAAAGTTGTCCTGCTTCTATGATGACAGGTTCCGGTTCGGCGTTTTTTGTTTTAAATGAAAAACCTGTCTTAGATTTGCCGGCTGATGAATACCGGATTATTACCGGACTGAATTTTGTTGATACAGGGGTTTGTGAAGTATAAATTACGATAGAACAAGGTTGTTTTCAATCATTGATTTTAATTCATCAATGGATGAAAGGATAGTATTAACAAAATTACTCAATTGTTCTCTTGTAAAATCGCCCTGTACAAGTTCCAGCAGGTCAAATCTTGTATATTCAGAAAGCAGTGAGGATTTTTTTAGTGCATAAATTTTTGTAAAATTAATCTCGCTTGATGAAAATAACTCTTTTAACTCTGTGAGGTTTTTAATTTCTTCATCAAGAGCCGGTTTCAAGTTAATAGTTTTGTGTTTCATCCGGTTGAGGTTCGTATCAATATCAAATTTCTCCTCCGGAATAATTTTGTCTAAAGTAGTGTAAGTCATACCGCTGATATATGCACCAAAATCTGTAATATTATAAATTTCAGTGTCCTGCGAAACTAGTTTAATGTTGTTTTCGCATTGCGGAATAAAGTTTGCATAATCAATCCGTGTTTTAATCATATCACCATTTACTGATTTAACCAGAGTTGTGTCTACTGTGTAATTATTTATTTGGGCTTTATTGTCTTTTAGTACTAAAGTCGAATTATCACAGTAAGCAAGACCGTTTTTAAAGGCTAAATCAAAACCGCATACGGCAATTTTCTTAAATCCGAGTTTAGATGCGCACATAATACTGTTAAGGGTTGTTGTTCCTACAGCCGGATATGTTTTTAATAAATCTTTGTTTGCGAGCTTGTTTACAAACTCAGTATTGTTAGCAAAATAGAAATATACATCCTGCCATTGTTTCTTAAGTACGGTATTATCTGATTTTAAATCTATAATAACTTTTATTTTCGATAAAAATTCACTACTTAATGATTCAATATCTGACTTGTTGATGGCATCTGCAAATACTGCAAAGTCAGGAATAATCCCGTGTTCTTCTAGCGTTTTTAAAGTTTTTGGAATAGCAAACACAGTAAACTTATCTCTTTGAGATTTTATAAGGTTAATATCGTCAAGCAGTGACGGTCCGGCAGCAAGGATAAGCGCTGTTCCTTTATTAACAGTATTGTCAAACTGGAAGAAAGGTTTAATTTCTTTTGTTCCGGTAATATTATTTATTACATTTTTTACCCACGCTTTTGAAATTACTCTTATTGAATTTATATCAGCAATCTTTGATTTACAGGTATTAAACAACATATTTGAAAGAAGTATAAGTTCTTTAGGTTTAATTAATCCGTAGTTTTTCAGATATAAAATGTCAATTTTGTCATGTGAGAGGTAGTGTTCGGCAATTTTTAAACAGCATTCTTCGCAATTATTAGAAATATATACACGTGAATCTGAAAGAATATGAGAAAGATCAACATTTTCCATAACAAACCGGAGAAGTTGTAAATCCGGTTCATAAACGATTATTCTTGATTGATATCTTGTGTAAACTTCGTCAAGAATATATCCTAGCCCTAGCCCGTAAATAACAATAAAATCAGTTTTTTGGGGTTCTGATGAGATTGTGTTTTTGCAAGTATCGATAACGCTCTGTACAGGGTTTTCAATATCATCGTACGGAAAATTTTTCTTTGCAAGCGCATAATCTCCGGATTTTGCAATAAAACAGTTAAAATCTTTTGAAGCGTCTTCAAAGCTAATACCAGAAAGTCTCTTTTTAAGACCGCTGTTTGAGAGTGCAGCCATATTAATATCAAATGCGCTATTCAATCTTCATATCCTCTAATCTTATAAACGGACAGCAATAATTGCTATATAAATATTATACCATAGAAGTTTCTTCTTTCAAAATATATTTTAGTACTTCTTCTATTTCGTTTATACTATCTGTTGTTACAAGGATTGATCTGTATTTAGCCGCGTTTTTTATTCCTGCAATATAATAAGGGTAAAATTTTCTTACAAACTTCATTCCTACATTTTCACCCCTAAGCTCTATTTCTGAATAAAGATGTTTTTTTAGAGCAGCAATTTTTTCTTCTAAGGTTGGCGGAGGAATAATTTTGCCGGTTTTAAAAAATTCTTCAATTCTGCCAATTAAAGTAATATCACCTAAAGCACCACGCCCTATTGCAATACCTGCGGCGCCGGAAATTTCCAGACACCGGACGGCTTTTTCTACTGATGTTACATCTCCGTTGGCAAAAACAGGAATATCAACATTATTAACAAGCGCTCTTACTTTTTCCCAGTCGGCACTGCCTCCGTACATTTGAGCGCGTGTACGGGCATGCAGTGTTATAAATTCTGCACCTGCATCCTGCATTTGCTGACCGAAATCCACATAATTCATGCTGTCGGATGTGTATCCGAGACGAAACTTTACGCTTACAGGAATGTGCACAGCTTCTTTAACCGCCGTAACTATTTCTGCAGCAAGTTCCGTTGTTTTCATAAGGGCTGAACCATCCCCGCCTTTAACAACTTTATTAACAGGACAGCCCATATTTATATCAATGATATCTGCATGCCCTTCCAGTATTTTTGCAGCTTTAGCCATTAATTCAGGTTTGTGACCGCTTATTTGATATGCAATCGGAGATTGTTCGGGTGAACGTTTAATAATAACAGGGTCATTTACCTGATTTAAGGCTTCAGAACTAATCATTTCTGTTGTGATTAGAGCCTCCGGTGCGTTTTTGCGTATAAGTTCTCTTAATACGTAGTCTGTTATTCCCGCAAGCGGTGCAAGTGAAACTTTTGTATCTGTAATTTGCTTAATAATATTATTTTTTATCCGGAGCATAGGGCTTTAAATCTTCCAGTCTTTTTAATGCGTATTGCTTATACTCATCATCATTCGGATAATTTTTTAAGAATGCACTGTAAGCGTTGTACGCATCTATAAATTTCTGTAAAGCATCGTAGTCAACAGCAAGCAGATAATTTGCAATTACGATATCCGGACTTAATTGTATAACTCTTTTATAATCTTCAACCGCCTTACTTTTTTCTCCTTGTGCATCGTACACCATGCCTCTGTAGTAAAGAGCGTAAGCATTATTTGTGTCAGATTGCAAAATTTGATTTATTTTCGCGAGGCTGCCCTCATAGTTTTTTGATTCATAATCAGCTATGGCGCTTTCAAGTGTTTCCATTGAAGTTTTTTGTGATATGAAAGTCAAAAGCTCATTTGCTTGCGGAAGTTGATTTGCTATAGGTTTTAAGTACTGTTGAGCACTTATATAATCACCTTTTTCTGTATACATAGCGCCTATGTAATATTTAATTTCTTTATCTGCCGGTGCAAGTTTTTCTGCCTGTTTGTAATAGTTGATTGCATTATCAAATTGCTGCAATCCCTGGTAACATGCGGCAACTCCGATTAGAGAATCTTTTGTTGCGGGTTTTACTGCAAGATAGTCTTTTAATGCCTCTTCAAAATTTCCTGCCGAATAATTCTTTGAGGCGTCAGCAATTCTTTCTGAAGAACTGTCTGTTTGAATATTTGCAAGCGTAGACTTTATTTGTGTATTATTAGGAAATTTTGCCTGTGCAATGTTTAGAACCTGTGCAGCTTTGTCGTATTCTTGCTTTTGCCCGTAACATATAGCGAGGTTAACGTACGCTTCGGCGTTTGTTGAATTAAACCTTACGACTTCTCTATAGTACTTAATAGCTTCATCGAGATTGTTTTCTTTATGCATTTTAATTGCGTATTTGTATAGAGAATTAACCATTTGCGGATTTTTTGTAACGCTTGATTTTAAATAAGCAAGCGTTTCTTCCGGAGTCATATTCTCTTCTACCATAGAGTTAACTTTTGCTTTTGCATAGGTGTTAGCAGGGTCGAGTGCGAGCACTTTTTTGTAGGAATCATACGCCTGTTCTTTTTCTCCTGACGCTTCAAGCGCCTGTGCCTTATAAAGATTTGCTTCGATATTATCAGGATAAAGCACCAGAATAGAATTGTATGATTGCAGAGCTTTTACATAGTCTTTTTGCTGCTGAAAAAGAGTTCCTATATTTAAACGTGTCTGTACATTAGAGGGATTAATTTGTTCTGCCTTTGCATAATATCTTAATGCGGTGTCAAAATCGTTTTGTTTTTGTTTTATTGCTCCGAGATTAGCGTATAACTCTGCGTCGTTAGGGGATTTTTGTATTTTTTTCATGTAAATACGCTCAAGTGCGTATAGGATTTCCAAATCACCGTTGCTTTGTGACAGAGCATAATTATATTGCGCAACGGCATCATCTTCTTTGTTAAGTCTGTCCAGAGTTCTTGCATATTTTAGTCGTACCGGACCGTTGTTTGGCTCGTTTTCAAGTGCCTTTGCATAATAAGGTAATGACGCCTCTTCATTTCCCATAAGTTTAAATAAATCTGCAAGTTGTATATAAGAATCTGTTTGGAATTGTTGGGAAAGAGCCGCTTGATTAAACTCGTACGCCGCTTCTGCAAATTTTCCCTGCTGTCTTAACTGTAAAGCCTTCTGGTAGCGGTTAGAGGGGGAAGTGTTAAAATTTTGCATTTTCAAACACTTATTAAGATTTTCACCTGCCTGAGATATAATTGCGACGGTATTTCCCGTAACTGATGAAGTGTTGTAATATTTCAGATAGAAAAGTGCAGCGCGAAAATCATTAGCAGCGGACTCCCAATCCTGCGCCGTAGTTGCATAATATGCGCCGCGGGCAAGGTAAGCGTTAATCAGTCCGATGCGCGCAGAATTGTCCATAAAATTTATTCTGAGTGCTTTTTTGAACTCTATTATTGCAGTAGAGTACTGGTTTTGCAGCAGACTTTCCTGCCCTTCTTCATAGTGTTCTCTAAAGTCGGCAAAAGCCTGTGTTGATATCCCTGCGCAAATAATAATTGCTAATAATATTCTTTTCATATCAATAATTTTACACTAAACATGAAATAAAAATATACTCTCTTAACTATAGTAAAATTACCTCTTGTAAACAATAAAGCGTGTATAATCGGAGATAAATTCTCTGTTTACAAACACTTTCTTTAAATGTTAAGTTTTGTATAGTGTCTAAATTACACTAATAACACCGAATTTTAGTAAAGTGAGAAATATTATAAAACTAATCACTTGACATAATAGTTCTGTTATGTAACAATGTAATTGTTGCAGATAAGTGTAAAACAAACACCAAATGCAACAAATAACCCCGAATATCATATAAACTCCTAAATAATAAACACTAAAGACCATTAGGATGCAGAAAACAATCCACTCATTAACTGGGT
>CASELB010000001.1 GCA_949288685.1 uncultured bacterium | reverse complement strand
TAATGAACAGGGTAAACCAGTCGCCATCTTAAATCATCAAAATCAGGTTTGACAGGTAATTTGTCCATTGCGTTACGTGCAAGAATACAGGAACGGGTATATTGTCCTCTTTTGTAAGCAATCCAGCTTTGGACAAAGTCGTCAGATTTACAGATTTCTTCTACAAGGTCATAGTCACCAAGAAGTGCAAGTTTAATAACAAGATTTTTTTCCATGGATTTTTTATACGGAAAAACTATTTTAACCGCATCAAGGTTTGTTTCGTCAAATAATTCTATATCTCTGTTTAATGAAAGATAAGCACGGTAAGCATAGTATGTATCCGGATACTTAGCTATTGTGTGTTTGAAATAAGCGTTTGCTTCTTCGTGATGTTTTGTTTTATCGGACATTTTGCCCATAAAATATGAGACCATCGGGGCTGATTTAGCGGTCGGAAATTTTTTCATATGAATTTTACCGAAACGTTCAACATCGGAGTATTTTTTCTCCAGATATTTTGTAAGAAATACGTTTGCAAGTGCATCCGCCGCAAATTGTCCGTTTGGATATTTTTCATAAAGCGACTTATAACAGGCTGTTTCAGCCGCACCGGTCTTAGTGTTGCAATCAAGGTATTGGATATAGTCAGAGCATTTTATATCTTTGTTTTTAAATAAACCGTTTAACCTGTTCAAACCGTCTTTTTTTGTTGGAAAGAGTGTCAGATAGGTATCAACTATTTTATAAAGCTCATTGGTTTCAATTGTTTCAGAAGATTTATTTAAGCCTTCTTCAATGTATTGTTTTACTTTTGCTTTGTCTCCCAGTTTAAACGCCAGTTTTGCCCAGTCATTCCAGTTTTCTTCCCGCTTTGTTTTATCCATGAATTTTTTTGAATTCTGGTAATCTCCGAGTTCGTAATAGGATTTAGCAATAATTAAGTTATCATATTCTGATTTAACCGCATTAAGTTGTACGATTGTATCGATTGCTGATTTTGAAAACTTGCCGGCAGGTTCGGATTGTAAGTAGTTATAAAGTTTTTGTACTGCTTCTTCAGTTAGTTTGATTTTTTTATTGTCATTTGCATCTGCGGTTTTAAGAAGATTAATTTGTGCAAGGTAGTACTGTGACGGCGCTGCATATTGTGACGCCGGATATTTTTTTATTATCTTTTTGAAATATTTTTCCGCTTGAAGATTTTGCGATTCGTAATCAAGAACCCCGGTATTGTATAGACTTAAAACTGCAATTGAAGAGCGCGGATGTAATAAAAATATAAGATTGTATTTCTTTTTTGCATTTTCACTATCTTTTAAAAGAGTATAACAGCGGGCTTCCCTAAACAGCGCCGCAGATTTAACGCTTGAAAACAGGGGAACCTTGGCAAAAGATTCCTGTGCTTTAGTATAATCCTTTTTTTTATACGCATCAAGCGCTGTGCTGTAGTTTTTAAAACCGATAGATTCCGAGCGTGCTATATCAATAATAAATACGGTAATTACTGCACAAAGAATAAATACAAGTATGAATAATGCTTTATTTTTAATCTTTTCCATCAATTTATATTCCAAATTAAACTCACTTATAACACTATACAGAGGGGTGCCCTGTCCGGTATTAAAAAATAACCTGATAATATTGTAACCTAATTTTATGAATAAGAAAACAACCGTAATAAAAAATTACGTTCTTTCAACCGATGTGTTATACTTAGATTATAAGAACATCAATGAGGGCGGGAATATAGATACTTTAATTAAAAGGTTATCATCATTAACTCAAAAACTCAGATTATTAAGTATTATGAAGAAAATGGAGTCGGCGTTCGATACGGGTGATTATGCACTCTCGAAAAAATTTGCAGAACAGATACTTGTGTCACTGCCTGATAATGTAAATGCTCTTCGTGGGCTCGGGATGAGTTATTTTATGTTGGGGGATTATGAAAACGCTCTTGTATGGCTTTCCAACTCTCTTGAATTATCTGAAGATAAAGAGTTTGATTATACTTATATAGGTTGGTGCTATTGTAATCTTAATAACCACAGGCGGGCGTGTGAAGCGTTTGATAAAGCGGTTGAAATTAATCCGCTATACGAGCAGGCTTTGAGCGGCAGAACTCAGGCTTACTTGTATTTACATAGCGAAAGGCTTGAAACGGTTGAAACTCTGGAAAAACGACTTAAATAACTCTTTATATTAAATTATCTTTAGTATAAAATATCTTTGGTTAGAGACAGTTTAATTAAGGAGAATTTATATTATGACTTTTAAAAAGATAACCGATTCAGTGTTTTATTGCGGAATCAATGATTTTGACAGGGTTATATTTGATGAATTAATCCCGTTGGATAACGGAACGACGTATAATTCTTATATCGTAAAAGGAAATGATAAAGTTGCGGTTATAGATACTATGTATCCTAAGTTTACCGAACAATATTTAAAATCGTTTGACGAAAATAATATTGATAAGGTTGATTATATTATTGCAAACCATGGCGAACAGGATCATTCAGGGTCAATTCCCGCCCTTCTAAAAAAATTTCCAATGGCAAAAGTTGTTACAAACGGGAATGTTGCAGGTAATATTAAAGAAATGTTATTAGTGCCTGAAGATAGAATTCAAATTATATCAAATAATGAAGAATTGGATTTGGGCGGCAAAACACTTAAATTTATTCTTGCCCCCGGAGTTCACTGGCCTGATACAATGTTTACTTTTCTAAAAGAAGATAATGTTATATTCACCTGTGACTTTCTGGGCTCTCATCATACGTTTGAAGACGTATTTGCAGTGCCTTCTGATAAGTTGACCAGGGGAATTAAAAAATATTATGCGGAAATTATGATGCCGTTCAGGATGCTTTCTAAAAAATATACGGCACAGATTAGAGAAATGAAGGTTGATATAATTTGCCCGAGCCACGGTCCTATGTATAAGGGCGAAGGATTGAATTATATTTTATCACTGTACGAGGATTGGACGGCAGATGAAGGTAAAAATCTTGTATTGCTTCCTTATGTATCAATGTACGGTTCTGTGGAAGAAATGGTTAATTATGTAGAAAAAGGACTCAGAGATAAAGGCATTGATGTGTTCAAGTATGATGTTATCCGCGGAAATTTAGGAGATTTAGCAGTAGCGCTTGTTGATGCAACTACTATTGTTATGGGTGTTTCTATGGTTCTTGCCGGTCCGCATCCTGCGGCTGTTAACGTAGCGTATCTTGCCGGAGTATTGAAACCGAAAGCAAAATTTGCTTCTATAATAGGTTCGTACGGCTGGGGAGGAAAATTGTTTGATAAGATTGTAGAATGTATCT